>PCCK01000079.1 GCA_002731695.1 Porticoccaceae bacterium | reverse complement strand
ATTTTTTGCGTGTAATCTTATTATTTTTGAACTTAAGTGTAACGTTATAAGAAAGTCTGTCTTTATTTTTACTCATGTTTGATTCCCATTTAATGCGTCGTGGTGTCAGGTTTACCCTTCCTTAAAAAAATTGCTTTGATAGAAATATTTACCAGGAGGGATGTCAACAAAACGAGAAAAACAACAATTTATAATAATTATGACTTATTGATCACTGATTGTTAGATCATTTGCTCTTGTTGCAGCGCTATGTCAAACTTCTGTCCCGTTTGTCGTTGGAATTATCCGCATTAAATTTTCTTTCTGTAAATGGACGTCGAACGTAAGACTTTGCGAGAGTGGCGGAATTGGTAGACGCGCTGGATTTAGGTTCCAGTGGGGTAACCCGTGAGAGTTCGAGTCTCTCCTTTCGCACCACCAAGACTGAATATTGGAGATAAGTGAATGGAGGTTGCAATAGAGCGGAGCGACGGGCTCGTGCGTCATTTAAGAATACAGCTTTCCGCTGATCGGGTTGATGAAGAGGTCTTGCAGCGCCTCCAAAAGGCCACAAAAACGGTTGCTCTTAAAGGCTTTCGAAAGGGTAAAGTTCCCTTAAAAGTTGTCAAGCAACAATTCGGAAAGGGTATTCGAGGAGAAGTGGTTGGTGAGTTACTCAATACCAGTTTTCGGGAGGCGATTGAAAATCATAGTTTCAAAATTGCTGGCCAACCTCAGATTTCGGATTTAAAAGATGTTGAGGGAGCTCAGCTGGAGTATAGAGCCGTTTTCGAAGTTTTTCCTGAAGTTGTTCTGACAGATTTTTCTAAAATCAAGATTCGCCGGTCATCCGCTGATATCGTGGATTCTGACATCGATGATATGATTAGTAATCTGCAGGAACAAAAGGCGAGTTTTGAGCTTGTTGATAGAATTTCCGAGGAAGGGGATCAGCTATTAATTGATTACATCGGCGTTAAAGAGGGGGTTGAATTCGATGGTGGAACAGCCACCGATCAAAAACTTGTCTTAGGCTCTAAGACCATGATTCCAGGATTTGAGGATGGCCTTACGGGTTCACGTGCCGATGAAAAGATAAGTTTAAAACTAACATTCCCTAAGGACTACCATTCTGAGGATCTGGCTGGTTCGCCGGTGGAGTTTACCGTAAATGTCAAAAGTGTATCAGAGAAGAAAGTACCAGAGCTTACTGATGAATTTTTCCAACAATTCGGTGTAACGAGTGGAGGGATTAAGCAGTTCAGAGAGGAGGTTGAGTCGAATATGCGCAGAGAGCTAGATGCGGCTCTTCGATCTAATACAAAAAGCCGAATCATGCACCAACTGTTTCAGCTACATCCAATTGAGATGCCCGAAGCTCCAATAATGGGTGAGATAAAGAATTTAAAAGAGCAAATGGTACGTCAATTCGGCGGCGGAAAGGAAATAGATTTGGACGCTCTGCCAAGTGAGATGTTTCGTGGAAAAGCGCATTACCGAGCTGCCCTTGCCGTAATTGTTTCGGAAGCTTTGAGAACTGAGAATCTAACCCCTGACCCCGATACTGTTAAGACTAGGGTTGCGGAAATCGCACAAACTTATGATCAGCCGCAGGATGTGATTAATTATTATTATTCAAAACCCGAGTTACTTTCGGCGATAGAGGCGTCGACGATGGAGGATCAGCTAATGGAGATTGTCCTCGCTAGGGCAGAAGTTGAAGAGGAAGTTATGCCGTATAAAGAAGCTATTAAACCTGACCCGGAGCCCGATTATGGGGACCCTCGTAAAAAAGATTAAAAGGTTGAAGTCAATTAATACAGAAAATCGGTGATGATTTTTCCAATAGGCGGGAAACCTTGAGGACTCCGCGCACGTAAAAAAAGCGCACGTAATTAACCTAGAGAGCAACGACTATGGACAATATCGAAGCAAGTGGCCTCATACCAATGGTGGTCGAACAGACGTCTCGGGGCGAGCGATCGTACGATATCTACTCGCGCCTTTTGAAAGAGCGCGTCATTTTTTTGGTGGGTCCGGTCGAAGATCAAGTTGCAAACCTTATAGTAGCTCAGATGCTTTTCTTAGAGTCGGAGAATCCGGATAAAGACATCCACCTGTACATAAATTCTCCCGGTGGATCGGTCACTGCTGGTATGTCTGTGTATGACACCATGCAATTTGTAAAGCCGGACATAAGCACAATGTGCATTGGTCAGGCAGCTTCCATGGGAGCGTTTCTTTTAGCAGCTGGTGCTCCTGAGAAGCGCTTTTGCCTCCCAAACTCCAGAATTATGATCCATCAACCTAGTGGCGGAGCCCAAGGCCAAGCAACGGATATACACATCCAAGCGCAAGAGATCCTAAAGACCAAAGACAGATTAAATCGTTTATTTGCCCTTCATACTGGACGCCCGAGGGATAAAATCGCCGAGGATACGGAGAGAGATACTTTTATGAGTGCGGAAGAAGCCAAAGATTATGGTTTAGTGGATGCGGTGCTAGACAAAAGAGTCTAAAGACGCTAACCTTTTTTTGGAATATAGCATGAGCAAAGACACCTCGATATTCAATGACATAACCTTTTGGCAAAGGAGGCAGGAATGACTGGCAAAGACATCGGGGGCGAGTCCGGCAAATTGCTGTTTTGTTCATTTTGCGGTAAGAATCAAAATGAAGTTCGCCGCTTGATAGCGGGTCCGTCCGTTTATATTTGCGACGAGTGTGTGGATCTTTGCAATGACATAATTTCGGAAGAAGCGCAGGCTGTAAGCTCAGAAGTTTCCTCACCAAAGTTGCCAGTTCCAATCGAAATAAAGACGATCTTAGACGACTATGTTATCGGACAAGAGCGCGCTAAACGCATACTGTCAGTAGCAGTATACAATCATTACAAGCGACTTCAGGTGAGTGAGGAAAAAGTTCCAGAAGAAAAAAGAGTTGAACTGGGAAAAAGCAATATATTGTTGATTGGTCCCACAGGGAGCGGTAAAACCTTGCTTGCAGAGACTTTAGCTCGATTGTTGGATGTGCCCTTTACTATTGCTGATGCGACAACGCTCACTGAAGCGGGATATGTGGGTGAAGATGTTGAAAATATTATACAAAAACTTCTGCAAAAGTGCGATTACGATGTGGATAAGGCACAAAGAGGCATAGTTTACATAGATGAAATAGACAAAATTTCCCGAAAATCTGATAATCCCTCCATTACTCGCGATGTGTCCGGGGAAGGAGTGCAGCAAGCATTGCTAAAACTAATCGAGGGCACGGTGGCATCTGTTCCTCCTCAAGGAGGGAGAAAGCATCCTCAGCAAGAGTTTCTGCAGGTAGATACCTCAAATATTTTGTTTGTATGTGGGGGCGCTTTTGCTGGTTTGGAGAAAGTAATACGCGAGAGGTCTGAAAAAGGCGGGATTGGATTCAGCGCAGAGGTCAACAGTAAAGCAAGCCAAAAAACAATTGGTGAGACGTTACTGGAAGTAGAGCCCAGCGATCTTATTGGATACGGGTTGATACCTGAATTTATCGGTCGCTTACCCGTGGTTGCGACTCTTCAAGAACTGGATCGTGATGCTTTAGTCGCGATTTTGATGCAGCCCAAAAATGCTCTGTACAAGCAATACCAAATGTTGTTCTCGATGGAAGGTTTGGATTTGGATTTAAGATCCGACGCTCTGGAGGCAATTGCGGATAAGGCGATATCAAGAAAAACTGGCGCTCGAGGTCTGAGATCGATCCTCGAAACAGTACTTCTTGACACTATGTATCGTGCGCCCTCTGAGACTAATCTAGTTAAAGTTGTTGTTGATGCGTCAGTGATTAATGGTGAAAATGAGCCGCTTTTAGTTTACGAGAAGCAGGATAGAAAATTGGCTGCCAGTGACGAAATTTGACCTAAGATCGATAGGCGAGCAATCCAAAATCAGTTGAGGCTATATCCCATAGTTACTGTGTAAGAACCGAAAAGAAAGATAGCGAGAGGTTAGTATGTCAAAGTTGCGGGCAGAATCCGTGGAGAGTTCATATCCTGTGCTTCCATTGCGGGATGTGGTGGTGTATCCGCATATGGTTGTTCCTCTTTTTGTTGGCCGAGAAAAATCAATAAGTTCGTTAGAAAACGCTATGGACGGCAACAAACAGGTGGTCTTGGTGGCTCAACGTGACTCCGCCGACGAAAATCCCAGCATGGATGAGTTGTATGAGGTTGGAACTCTCGCGACTATACTGCAAATGCTGAAGCTCCCAGATGGTACGTTAAAAGTTTTGGTTGAGGGTATTAATAGAGTCCAGTTGGTGGCTGAAGTTGGAAGTGACGATTTTATTGTTGCCCAAGTGGAAGAACTGAAAAATGTAGAAGTGCTCTCTGGTGAGATCGAAGTCACCGCAAGATCTACCACAACGATGTTTGAACAATACGTGAACTTGAGCAAAAAGATACCGTCGGAAGTGATTGCTACCGTTAGTGGTATAGAGGACCCCCACCGGCTAGCCGACACTATTGCGTCCCATATGACACTTAGCTTAGAGCAGAAACAGGAAATTTTAGAGGTTCCGAATTTGAATGGACGCCTAGAACATTTAATGGGTCTTATGGAGTCGGAAATAGATCTTTTTCAGATCGAGCAAAAAATTCGCGGTCGAGTCAAGAAGCAAATGGAGAAAAGCCAGCGAGAGTATTACTTGAATGAGCAGATGAAGGCGATTCAAAAAGAACTTGGAGATATGGATGAGGGCGTATCCGAATTGGATCAACTAGAAAAACGTGTATCTGATGCTGGTATGCCCGCCGCTGCCCTAGAAAAAGTTCGCTCAGAAATGAACAAGCTGAAAATGATGTCTCCGATGTCTGCTGAGGCTTCCGTGCTTCGAAATTACATTGACTGGATGATTGGCGTACCTTGGAGGCATAGAACTAGGGTAAAACATAACCTCAAAGAAGCAGAGGCCACTTTAGATAACGACCACTATGGCCTAAAGGAGGTAAAGGAGAGAATTCTTGAGTTTTTGGCAGTACAACAGCGTGTGAAAAAGTTGAAGGGTCCGGTTCTGTGCCTAGTTGGTCCACCAGGGGTCGGTAAAACTTCTCTCGGGGAATCGATCGCAAGAGCTACTGGGCGGAAATTTGTGAGAATGAGTTTGGGTGGAGTTCGTGATGAAGCGGAAATACGCGGGCACAGACGAACATACATTGGGAGCCTTCCCGGAAAACTTATTCAAAAACTTTCAAAAGCTGGTGCGAAAAACCCACTCTTTCTGTTGGACGAAATAGACAAAATGGGAATGGACCATCGTGGTGATCCAGCTTCAGCTCTCCTTGAGGTTTTGGATCCTGAGCAAAACCACACATTTAACGATCATTATTTAGAAGTTGATTATGACCTATCTGAAATAATGTTCATATGTACTTCTAACTCTATGAACATACCCGGCCCTCTGCTAGATAGAATGGAAGTGATTCGTATTCCGGGCTATACCGAAGATGAGAAGGTTGCGATCGCAGATAAATATCTAGTGCCCAAGCAAAAAAAGTCGAATGGCTTGCGTGAGTCAGAATTAACCGTTTCGGAAGAAGCTTTGAAGGACACGATTAGATATTATACCCGAGAGGCGGGTGTGCGCGGGTTAGAACGTGATATTGCGAAAATTTGTCGAAAGATTGTTACTCAACATGTTCGAGAAAAGAAGCGCGTAAAAGATCAGGTAGATGTTTCGAGACTAGAAGAACTGCTGGGAGTAAGGAAATTTAATTATGGTCGGGCAGAACAGGAAAATCAGATTGGACAAGTTACGGGGCTAGCATGGACGTCCGTTGGGGGAGAGCTCCTCTCTATTGAGGCATCCGCCATTCCGGGGAAAGGTAATGTTGTAAAAACAGGCTCGCTTGGTGACGTTATGCAAGAGTCTATCCAAGCGGCCTTGACAGTGGTGAGAAGTCGCGCCAAGGCTTTGGGTATTCGAAAAGACTTTCACCAAGAGAATGATATTCACATTCATGTTCCAGAGGGTGCTACACCCAAAGATGGACCATCTGCGGGGGTAGGAATGTGTACTGCCATGGTGTCCGTTCTGACTGAAACGCCGGTTCGCGCCGAGATAGCGATGACGGGTGAGATAACATTAAGGGGTCAAGTACTAAAGATTGGTGGTCTAAAAGAAAAGCTGTTGGCTGCTCGCCGAGGAGGTATTTCTACCGTTATTATTCCAGACGAGAATGGTAGTGATCTCAAAGAGATCCCGAATAATATAAAATCAGATTTGACTATATGCAGAGTCAAATGGATTGATGAGGTTTTAGATATAGCCTTTGAAACTAGTCCCACCCCTCTTACCGATGAAGAGTTCAATAAGAGTAGCACGCCGGCCAAAAATGAGCTTCCAACCGGCATAGCCAACACGCACTGATGCTGAATAGAGGTTTATTTCAACACTAGACTTGACCGAATAAATTGCTGTTGGTATAACGTGTGTTAAACGGATGCGGTCGCTTTTGCTTTCTGCATTTGCACTCACAATGTGTGGGAAGTTTTCAAAATCCAAAAAAAGGGGAACAAATGTGAATAAATCTGAATTAGTAGATGCGATTGCAGATGGAGCAGATATATCAAAAGCGTCGGCGGGCCGAGCACTGGACTCTGCACTTGATGCCATAACTACAGCCTTGACAAATGGAGAACAGGTTTCGCTGATTGGTTTCGGCACATACTCTGTAAAGCATAGAGCAGCTCGTGCAGGCCGAAATCCGCAGACCGGTGCAGAGATTGAAATTTCCGCAGCGAATGTCCCAAGTTTCAAGGCTGGCAAGGCTCTGAAGGATGCCGTAAATTAGAGAATTTTTGTAGATCCTAAATTCTAAACAATAGGGCGCATAGTAAGGCGCCCTTTTTTATTTAATGGATGTTTTTATGTTAGACAGCTTTCGTGGTCAGATGCGCGGTGTATCTATTTTTATTGTTATCGTTATTGCGGTGATATTCACACTTACCGGTATTGGATCTATCTCTCTCAGTGGGGCCAACTCGGGTGAGGTGGCGACGGTGAATGGAGAGGCAATAACAGAGCAGAAATTTCTACTGGAATTGCAGCGACTCAAAAATAGGATTCGATCGGAGAATGAAAGCATAACATCTGACGAACTTGACGATGATATTCTTCGACCGATTGTTCTTGAGCAGCTCATTGGAAGTGTTGTTGCGTCTCAAGCGGCATTAAATCAAGGTATGGCAGTGTCAGCAAATATGCTAAATAAGGTGCTTATGTCAGTTGAAGCGTTCCAGACTGATGGAAAATTTGACGAGGATAGGTACCGTTATTTCATCCGGAATAGAGGGCAGACTCATTCGGGGTTCAAACAACAACTTACTAATGAGATGGTTTCTGGACAGCTTTTTGACGGCTACCGGTTTTCAAGTTTTGTTACTAATCAAATGTTGTCGTCAATCGCAGAACTAGTATTTCAAAAAAGGAGTTACTACTATCTCACCGTGCCCAGACAACCAGTTTTTGAAGGTATCAAGATTCCAGAGACCGATGCTAAAGATTTTTATAGTCAAAATGGCAGTTTATTTCAAGCAGAGGAGCAGGTTTTGGTTGATTTTATAGAAATTTCGGCACAAAGTCTGGCGAGAGATATAGTAGTGGAAAAAAGTGAACTTGCTACTCGGTTTGAGGATGAGGCCGCAGATTTCATCCCCTCCATTTCTCGGCGTGCCGCCCACATTTTGCTGGCTGATTTAGACAGTGATTTGATTTCGGACATAATGCAGTCAATTAGTATTGGTGTTCCTTTTGCGGAACTTGTAGGAAAGTATTCGACTGACGTGGGGTCATCCTCGACAGGGGGTGATTTAGGATTTTCCGAAGGGTCTACCTTCCCAAATAGTTTTGAGCAGGCTTTGAAAGGATTATCGGTCGGGGATGTTTCAGAGCCAGTGATCACCGAGAGTGGCGTCCACATAATAAAATTACTTGAGATGCAGCAGTCTCGCTTTATAGAGAGCGAAGAGTTGCCTCGTATTGAGAGGGAGATCGTCAAAGAACGCGTTGATAGCCTCTTGAGCAAGAAGTTGTCCGATCTTAGGGAGCTCAGTTTTAATGCTGAATCAATGTCGGAACTCGCAGATAAGGTGGATGCGGTTGTTTCTGTTTCTCCCTTGATTACGAGAGTTTCGGGGGATGGAATTGGCTCATTCAAAAGCGTGAGAGAAGCTGCTTTCAGTAAAGAGGTGCTTTTTGATGGATATGTAAGTGAAGTTCTTGAGATAGAACCTGATAGATTCGTAGTGGTTAAATTGAATCGTCACATAGAGGCTAGGCAAAAGGAGTACAGCGAAGTTAGTATGGAGATCAAAAGATCATTGGCCTCAGATCGCGCCGATGTAAAGCTTGAGAGCCTTGGAGAGGCATTGATGTCGAGACTGGAATCGGGGGAAACAGTCGAACAACTTGCAAAATCTAATGGTTACCAATGGCAGGTTGTGATAGACGCCGATCGAACAACTGCCTCTTTGAATTCTGAAGTAAATATGTTAGCTTTTTCTGTTATTTTTGGAGATTCTATGGCTCATGCAAGCTTTCAGTTGCGCTCCAAGGATTTGGTGCTTATATCAGTCAACGATCGAAAAGCAGGTAACTTTGCGGCGATGAATACTGACGAACAGATTTCTTTTAAGAACTCTATTATTTCCTCATTAACAAACAGGGAACTTGAGTCGTATCATTCCGAATTAGTTCTAGCGGCAAAAGTTCTACAGTGAGTTTGTCGTCAGAGCCAAAGCCTGTTGTGTGAAACAAATATTAGATCGATAATTTAAAGATGTGCTGTGTCCACGAAAAGCTTTAGCGCTTGGTTCGGCCTTAGGATCATTTCCCGGCGAATGTTATTCCAATGAGTTATATCGGTGACAGAAACTCTGAACTCCCTAGCTATTTGAGTGAGAGAGTCACCAAGTTTTACCCTGTAGATAATAGTTGTATTAGGTCGCTTTTTTTCATTTTTAACATAACAAGGTATTTGTAGTGTGTGTCCAGTTATAATAATGTCACTTGAGAGTTTATTCATTGCTCTGAGGTCGGTTAATGACAGATTGAATCGATGAGCAATTTTTAACAGGGTATCCCCCCGCGAAACACGATAGTTGTGACAGTGTTTGTGCCTACCATGACTAGTCCAATGCGATTGAACAATAGTAGGGATCAAGACTACTTCTCCGACTTTGATTTGATCGGAGCTTAAGTTATTGAAATTTTTCAACCAGCCTACAGAAATTTTGTTTGACAAGGCTATCTCGCTCAAAGTATCGCCGGTGACGATCAGATGTTCGCGCATTGAGACCCATGAATCCATATTTCCCTCAGAAATGAACTGTTTTAGTTGTTCACTCGACTTAATAGGAATAAGTAAGTCATAAGACCCATCGGGCGGTGTTATTGATCGGTTGAATGCTGGATTTAAATTGAAGAATTCTTCGCTTGACAGATCAGTTTTTTCTTGGAGTGTTGCTATGTCAATTGGGTTGGCTATTGTTACTATTTCAAAGTACGCGCAATCGGGTATATGTGGCAAATCAATGGAATAATGCTGAGGATTTTTTACCAAGTCCGCCAACGCGAGAAGCCGAGGAACATATTGTGCTGTTTCTTGAGACAATTCGAGAGTCCAAAAATTGCCTTTCTGTCCTCTAGCCCGACTTTGCGAGATTTTTTTTGCTAAAGATCCCTGACCTGTATTATAGGCAGCCAATGCCAAGAGCCAATCGTTGTCAAAGAGCCGATGTAGGTAAGTTAGGTATTCAATTGCAGCGGCTGTCGATGCCACAATATCGCGGCGGCCGTCGTACCAATTATTTTTTTCTAGTCCAAAGTAGGCGCCCGTAGAGGGTATAAATTGCCATAGTCCTGCGGCGTGGCTTCGAGAGTATGCAAACGGATTGAATGCGCTCTCGACGATTGGCAGTAATGCTAGTTCAAGAGGCATATTAGACTTTTCAAGCTGCTCGACTATAAAAAAAAGAAATGGCTCTGAACGAGAAAATACAGTCT
>PCCK01000078.1 GCA_002731695.1 Porticoccaceae bacterium | reverse complement strand
TTTAGTCGGGCGATGATTTGATGAGTTCTTTTACTCAAAAGGATGTTGATCTTATGTTAAGTAGGATTCATTATTTCTAGTACTTAGTTATTCTAAAGATTATTTTTCGGGCAAGAAATGCAATAAAAGTTGGTTCGCCACTAAATCACCTGTTGAGATAGGAGTATTATCATAGGAGCGATATGAAAGTTAAGTATATAAAAATAAGTTAAGTTTCCGATTTAATTCAATATTAGAGCGGTTGTGAATGGCAATAACATAATCAATGCATATCATGCGGCGAGGTACTTTTTTATAAAATATTATGCGTAAGTGCGCTACTCTACTTTTCTGTCTGCGATAGCAAGATAGTTGTAGCCCTAATTAGTGCGACAGATAGAAATAGTGAGAACAGCATTATATTTCTCAGTTAGCTGAGGGGTGATGCGAAGAACTTTCAAAAATTTTGTGGTAACTTTGAACTTAATATTGATTACTAAAAAGATTGGGGGAGCTTAATCTTAGATCCGGTAAAGAGTTTAAAATGTCACAACAGGATAATCTCAAAGGGCTCTTATGATGGTATAAACACAGTGGTGTTGAAAAGCGGGGGATATATGAAAGGTGATTAACAGCATAATACTAGGAATTATTCGGTGTTATTGATGATCTAGAGTGCGTAACCACCTTTTCGATTGATTCTCTGAAGAAGGATGCTTGCGATGATATTCAGGACTGATTTGAGGGATTGGCGTGGATTTTAAAGACTTTATAGATGATGCTAAGAGTAAGATTCTCGGCGAGAAGGCTAAAGGGGAAAATGTGCGAGGGGGATTTGTTGACGGCGTTTCCAGTATTCTCGGCAAAGGACAGGAGATGGCCAGCGATGTGGCTGCCGCACTTGTAAATGATTTTAATGAGATGCTCCCCGTGCTTTCTCTAGCTGGATATAATCTGAGACAGTTGGAAGTTGAGCTAGGAGTTCCTCCAAAGATCATTTCCCACTTTGTATTTGACGGTGAAAAAACTGTTGAACCCCATGTTGCGCTTGAGCGCTTGACAGATAACAGCATGGGATACAATCTGATGAAAGCTCTGATGTATGCTGAAAAAAATAAGAGTGCGTTTTCGTTCACTGGACTGGAGTTTGGACATATAGAGATAGAAATGGGTGTCGTACCGAGTGTCAGGCTATGCTACTCTCCGGAGTCGCGTTGCGGGCGACTGACTGAAATTTCACGTAAGTAATCCTGTTGCCACGCCGCATTGAACCACAATACTATAAGATCTTCGTCGCGACTATCAAGAGGGCACCCGAGCGTGCGCTGCCCAACGACTTAGATCACTTTTGCAGGCCGATTTCGCCTGCCTCACGCACCACTCCGCCTATGGGCACCTACTTCCCAACCGATAATATTAGCCCACGGGATTTGGATTTCGCACTCAGTATCTAAACGATGAACTGTTACATGTTGTTGACTAATCCCCGTGTTGCTAAAAATGCCAGGGGACACACAATGACAATAATGGCGAGCTCCATCTACACCAAAAAAATCCAAGGCCACCGAGAACTCTCTGGTTAATGCGTCAAGAAGTGAATACTTCTGAGTATTTGTCTCCATCTTTTTCTCCTTAATCTTTAAAAATTCTACGTTGACTGCAGTGCTAATGGTTTAATTTTTTCTTCAATCTATTTAAGAGATTTATTTAAGCTACAGTAAACCGTCACTCGACATTTTGTAAGGATAAAAATCTTTCAAAATTATGCTAGTTAATGGTTATAGTTAAAATTAAAAGCGATCTTTTGATAATGAATTTTTACAACTAACGCTTTCCAAAGTGCGCAACGTCTGCGCTGAGAATAAACTGAGGTGGAGGCTATATTTTTAAAATAATTTTATCTATGCTGTCATCGATTTTTATGAGACGCTTGCCTATCTCTGAGTTGTTGGAAATAGTGATGACGTAATAGCCCTTGAAGCCGAAAATTTTAGCGGCCCCGAGCCTATCAGTCTTGGTTGATACATGAGTGCGCCACCGCTGATTAATTAGATGAAGCCAGATCTTTCCGTTCAATGGTAGCGAAAAATCCCAGTTTAAAAGACCACGGTTTTCCGGAATATTTATGGGCTTTTCTCCAGCTCGAGATCTTTTAGTGAGTTTATTCAACAAAGTCCAGGCAACAATGCCGTTTACTCTCGGATGCGAGAACAGGACCGTCATATAATTTTCAGTCATTTCGGCGCGTCGAAACTCGGTCGGCGAGAAGCGTGGACTTGTGTCGACCACTTCAAACTCGGTCGCCATGATTGGTAATTCAAAAATGGCTAGGCGTTCCAAGCGCTGGTAAACCATGTCCGGTGTTATGTCATTGGTCCGGAAACGCGCCTGCACTCCTATACCCTCGATTGTTCCCCCATCTTTACGGATTGACTTTATCGTGTTGATATACCTACGAATTCTATCTTGTTGTCTTGTTGGCGCTGAGATAATGCGGTTTTCATTAATGTAGAGTGTAGAGTAGTCATTAAGCCGATGTTTAGCTGCCAGTAAAAACCATTGAGCCATCGAACGTTGACCTAAAACTTTCTGTATATCTTGGTTTCCGAGAGGTTCGTTCAAAACATCCCATGCGACAACATCCCACTTTTTTGACGCCTCGATTATTTGATTGTTTACAAATTGATTCAGCCCCTTTGCATCAGTGGTGTCTTTAAAACGTAATGCATCTTGGTGCATATGTCTCCATCCGGGCCAGATCAGGGTATGCCCTCTAACCGTGATCGCATTATCTCTCGCCCAAGTCAAAACCCCTGGGATGTGTTGACTGAGGGTATCCTTATGTTTGTATTTGAGCGCATTTTCAAAACCAATTTGATTCCCAAATAAGTGCACATATTTACGGATCATATTAAATTGTTTGATACTGAAGACTGTCCCGAACTGAAACTCGTGTCGAACTAGTTCTGCATCTATGGTTGCACCGGATATTGGATTACCAGCAGCATCTTCTAATATAAGGGTTAACTGTTTTTTACGATAGCGCTCAATCCGCTGCTGGGCAGCATGTCGCCAAGCCTTCTTACCAATCCACTCTGTATTGTTTGTGTGTTCTTCAATTAATCCCTCAATACCTTTTAGATCACGCCCATCATAAGTGACTGCGTAAAGTGTGGGGCTCAATAAATGAAACGTAACGACCAAAACGATAATTGAGCGCATTTTTTTATTTCCAATACCCACTGCCGATCAAGGCTCCTCTTCATTCATATCAGTCAAATGATAGATCAAAAATTTCTCAAATCAGATCTCGACAAAAATCAGTCAGATGACATACTCTAGCGTTAATGTTAAGCGATTATCTAGCGCGTTTTTCGATTTTTATTTATTAACTCCGGAGCATCTAACGTTTTAAGAGTCTGACTTAACCAGCTAAAAAGAGTCAATCTATCAATTAGAAATTGAATATTAAAAAAACATGGGGATTATATTGTGGATGAAGTGCTCGTAACGGGTGGATCTGGTTTCATTGCCCTCCATTGTATCCAACAACTTTTGAGTCTAGGATTTAAGGTGCGGTGCACCGTTCGATCTGAAAAAAAGAAATTGGAAGTAATCAAAGCGATGCAGCACCATTCTTTGAACTCAGATTTGTTAACGATTGTCTTTGCAGATTTGATGAATGACGAGGGGTGGGAAGACGCGGTGAAGGGCTGCAAATATGTGCTCCATATTGCATCGCCCTTCGTCACACAAGAGCCTGCTAATGAAGATATTTTAATTAGACCAGCGGTTGATGGAACGATCAGGTTGCTCAATGCGTGTACGGTTCATCAAGTCGAAAAAGTGGTGTTGACATCCTCATTTGTGGCGATTGGATATGGTCATGCTGAGCCAAAAATTTATGATGAAAGAGATTGGACTCAGTACAACGATAGATCTGTTACTGCCTATGCAAAGAGCAAAACACTTGCCGAAAAGACTGCTTGGGACTTTGTGCAATCGCTCGATGAAAAAAGGCGATTTAAACTAACTGTCCTGAATCCAGTTGGTGTCATGGGGCCAATGCTTTCTGATGATATTGGTACTACAAATGCAGAACTTTTGCTGTTATTAAGAGGGAAGTTCCCCAGGGTTCCGAAACTTCATGTCGGATGGGTTGATGTAAGAGACGTTGCCAAAGCACACATCACTGCTATGACATGTGCAAGCACTGATAATGAGAGAATCATTTTATGTAAGAAAGAATTCTGGCTAGTTGAGATAGCAGAAATGTTTAGAAAAGCTGGATTTGTAAAGCCATCAGTCAAGGAGATGCCAAATGTTATAGTAAAAATTTTGGCTTTATTCATGAGGGACCTGTCTGGAATCGCAAATTATGTTGGTCAAGAGGTTTACGCAAATAAAGACAAAGCGAAAGGGATTTTTGACTGGAAATTTATTTCTATTGAAGAATCGGCAGCAGAAACTGCAAATCAGCTCGATAGAATGGGTTTAGTCAACTAACTCATCACTAAATTTCTATAAGTTATTCTGTGTATGATTAACCTGTTTTCCTCCGAGAGACTGATTGGATATGCGTGTTATACTTTTTTCCTTATTGGAAAAATAACTAAAAGTGAGGAAAAAAAAGATTATTAAGTCTCAGCTAAATCAATGCTTATGGAACAAACATGCGAATTTCTAACGGTTATTGGCTCTTCTACCTACTGGCTCTTTTTGTGAGTAGCTTTGCTAATGCGGATGTCCCAGAAAACCCTGACAAAATTGATGGGGCTCGTAGCTTTGTCTATAAAAAAGTTGATGATATCAAACTTAGGCTTCATGTATTTGGTAGCGCTAGTGATCAACTAGTACCCAAGCCTTTAATAGTATTCTTTTTTGGTGGCGGTTTTAAACACGGGTCAGTAGCGCAATTTGTGCCCCATTGTAAACTTTTAGCTAATCTAGGAATGATTTCAGTTGTGGCCGATTACAGGGTAAAGCTTAGGCATGGGACCACTCCTGCTGAAGCGATAGAGGATGGGATAGACGCAATCCTTTGGCTGAGATCGAAATCCAGTGAGCTGAATTTCAATGCGAATAAAGTTATTGCTGGGGGTGGATCATCTGGTGGGTATCTCGCCGCTGTCGCTGCGCACTTCGATGTTGATCCAGGGTCGAAAGATCTTGGTAGTAGGCCTAATGCTCTAGCTCTTTTCAATCCCGGACTCGGATATCCAAAGAATAAGTGGAGATTCTCAGATGGGTTCGAAAAGTATTCTCCCTACATGAATCTCGATGATAATTCCGTTCCTACCTTTATTGCCCATGGCAAGGACGATAGTGTGGTTCCATATTTACATGCAGAAAAATATTGCGAAAAACTTAAGGATTTGGGAGGTTATTGCGAGTTACATGGTTATGATAATGCTGAACATGCATTTTTCAACTTGAACAAGCATCAGGGCAGGTACTATCGAGACACCACCTCCAAACTTGTAGAGTTCCTACAAATGAATAATTACCTTTAATTTCGGGAAAGTCCGGATAATCATAAGTGTGAAAAAATTGGTTTTTCAAAATCTGATTCTTTTTAAGTTTTTTCGCGCTATCGTTGACAAATCTGGTCAAAGGAAGAGTGTTCTGAATTTGAGGCTTATAATCCTTTTACTCCTACCAAACCTATTGTACGCGAGTAGCGAAGACACAATTCTTGATATCGCATACGGTGACCTCCATCCTCTTCAGAAGATGGATTTTTATCCTGGCAGCTCTAAACGATCGATTATGTATCTTCATGGAAAGGGCTGGGTTGCCGGCGATAAACGTGACCTATATCAGGGGATAAAGCCTTTTATTAGAAGCGAATTCAACGTATTCAGTGTGAATTTCCGAGTGGGTCATGCGACCGCACCAAAAGCGATTGAGGACGTCCTTTGCGCGTATCAATATATCGAATCCTACTCAGAGTCAGTTGGGCTCTCATCCCGACACATATCGATTATGGGACGGAGCGCAGGTGGGCACCTCGCACTCACAGCTGGCTTGATCATTTCGAGTAATAAAAGCCATATCTGTAAATCAAGCTACCCTCCATTTGCAGTGATTAATTTATTTGGCATCACAGATTTGTTGGGGCTCCACCAGTATGACACAAACTCTCCCTTAGCCGATCCGAAACATGATTTTCCGAGAAAATGGATTGGCGATACTATGAGAGTTGAGGCTATTTCCCGACAGTTTTCACCAATAAATCTCATTCACTCGCAGGCTCCAAAAATCCTCTCTTTTCACGGTACTAAGGATTCGGTTGTGCCTTTTCGTCAGGCGAAGAGGTTTCATGATTTACTTGAGACTCCTAATGAACTTTATCCCATGCTGGATAAAAAACATGGCGATTTTGGACCTATCGGTTGGAGAATAATTGTTTCTAAGATAAAGACCTTTTTGCGCTCTTAAATCTTTTCAACAGAGCCAGGTTCCCTCCGCTCTAGATCAGGATGCGATTTATATTGCTGGAACGATCCAGATCACTACTTCTAAGGATTATATTAATTAGTATGCGTATCGTTAATTAAAAGACTGATTTATTTAAGGTGCAGTTATTATGGGAACCCATTCAAAAACGCTTAAAATTGTTGTGTTCGTATACTTGCTCACTTCTTGTTCATTTACTGGATCACTTTTCTTTGAAAGGATCGATAAGTATCTCGGTAATTATATAAAAGAATTTACTGATTTTTCTGAGCAACAACAATCTCAGATTGACGACTTTACTCGCGGATATAAAGAATTTTTAGCAAAAAAAGAGCTCACAAAAATGAGGACGATACTCAAAGAGCTGAAGGGAATGAATCCTGCGAATGTTGAGACATTACTTGCAGCAACAGAATCTCATTTCCGTGCGTTTCTAGAAACTACGAACCGGTATTTTGAACAGCATTTTGTTGCGCTATCAAAAACTCTCACAGAGGCTCAAGTTCTGCAAATAAAATATTACCTTTCTTCCACAAAAGATAGAAATTTAAATGATAAGGAGCAAATCAGTTTCTCTAAAAAAGTTGTGGATCGTTACAGAAGAGGATTTGAAAGAGTCGGTATCAGACTTGACAAAAATCAGACAGAAATGATTTCCCGAGACTCTCGTCATATTCACGAACTTGCTTCAGAATGGAGAGAATTCCAAAATGACTGGACCAATGACCTCAGCGAATTACTAATCAGAAAAAACGAGCCAAACTTTGAGGATGCTCTAATTCTTCATTTAAGGCGACAAAATGAGATTGGTGATCCTAATTTTAGAAGAAGGGTTGAAGAAAATCGATTGATAGTCATCGGTGTAGTAGTAAAAATTTTTCATTCACTTTCTCCGGATCAGAAAAAGAAATTTTTTCAAAAATTAGATTTCTTTATATCTATTATTGACAGAATCATTGAAAGACGAAGTGGATGAGTGGTTAAAAAGCTCTTGTTAATAAAAATCACGAAGACTCATTGAGTTTGTCATTTGGTGCATTTTACAGATACACTGGTGACTGGTCGAATGCAAACTCTACTGAGCACGCGAGGAAAAAATTTTTGCTTTCAAAGAATGCTGACAACATAGTTATAAAATCTATGTCGTTGAGCTCGGCTTCAAGCCTTGTTGCGATTATGACGCCTGTCGAGGTGTGCCTGTTCCAGCCAAGAGTAGGTTATAATTACCCATGA
>PCCK01000077.1 GCA_002731695.1 Porticoccaceae bacterium | reverse complement strand
GAAGCCCTCGAACTTTTTGCAGATGAAATTAAACTCGAAAAGTTCTGTTGGTTAGGTGGAGAGATCTTCCACACCGAAGACCTGACCTACGATGAGACCTCCGAAGGTTTCATCGGGCGCGAGAAGGCGGAGCCTGCCGCCATCGACGACTTAGTTCAATCCGTTAGTAGATTCTAGATATGGACTACCTACAAATCATCGGCCTGATACTAATGGCTCCGCTTACTATGATAGTAGTCGTAACGAACATGGCTAGAACAGAAGCCCGCCGACTCCGCAAGATGAGGGAGCGGGCTGACCGAAAGCGACATGTTTGATTACATTCAGGCTACGATGCCTTTCGTAATATTTCTAGCGATTATGTTGTTGCTGGACTACTTAATGAACTAAACCCACCGGCCCTACCCTACTAAAGGGTAGGGCTTTTAACTTATACCAACTCATGAAAAATAAAACACAAATCTGTTCCATCGCCCCTTATCTTCTCCACCACCAGTGGGTCTTTGACTCTGACAAACACGGCCTTTACGAAGAGGCTTTCGTTTGCGGTATGACTGAGATCATTGACGCCGTCCTCGAAGATAATGAAATCGTGCCGATCTCCGTCGCCTCTGGGTTCAGGCTCACATTCTCCTCGAAAGCGTGGCCAAACTCCACTCATTCCCTCAAGTGGATAGGTGAAGAAGATGGTGGTAATGTATACGAGATCAAACTAAAAGAAGGCTACACAATGCAAGGCTGGTTATGCCCTGCATTGCTTTGCTACTTTGACAAAGCCCCAAAAGAGATCCACGTCGGGGTCGAGAGCTTCTAGTCTTCCAGCATGAGGTAGCGTGGCTGCTTGTCTCTCTCCCCATAAAGGAGAGAGGCACGGTCAGCATGACCTCGTTGCACCAGACCGTCTGCGAATCTCTTATTAATATCTGGTCGGTCCATGGCTCCGAAGAACATCAATCGAGCTTTGTCTTTTCCAATACCGTATTGCTTCATCAAACTAGATTGAGTCCCGATATTGACGCCGAGTTTTTGGAATCCTTTAGTGACCCGATACAACTCATTGTTGAGGGCCATGCGGCCCCTGAGATCGTTTTCATAGACTTCGCGGACATCATCATCGGTGACGGGCTTATCGCTGTAGAGTTTAAACTTCTGGTCAGTAACGTCCTTGAGACGTGATTGGTGGTCCCGTAAGAAGCGTCTGAACTGTTGCTCTGCATCGACTGAGTGCAACTTAACCGGAAGCATACCATCCAGTAATTCTCCATACGGAGAGTCCGCAAACTTATCGTAGTCTGCTAGGTATGCGTTGAAGGCTTCCTTTCCGTCCTTCAACAGGCGAGGTTCATAAGCACCTTCAAGTAGATACCTCAACATCTTTGTGGATGTAGTGAGGAAACCATCGGCTTCTGGTATGAAAATCCGGCGACCAGTTGTAGCGTCTCGATTATCTCTAAGATCAAGTAGTGACCCCGCTAAGATCTGATCGTCGAGATACTGGTCAAGGAATATCCCCTTCACAAAACTGAAAGCAGCGTCCCCGACGTTCCCTTTTACAAGATTTTCAAAACCACGCATAACTGGATCGGCTAACAAGCTGAACGGGTTAAGGTAAGTCAGGTCGATGGAAGTTAAATCATCAGAATCTCCAAAGTAGAAGAAGGTATGTCCTCTAAGGTATGCAGGCATTGACTTCCGAAGAGCTTCGTCCTCATCGTCCCCAATCCCCAGCAACCACGCAAGAGCGTAGGCGGAAGTCGAGGATACCCCGAACAACATGGCATTCATAGATTTGAATCTTTTCTTTCCTCTAGCCTGTATAGCTGGGTTGTCGCTAGCTTTCTCTTCCTTAGCTAAAGTATACGTATTGTAAACGATCCTTGGGACTTCAGCTTTGAATCGAAGGAAAGGGGCTAACAGTAAGCCGAAGTTACCTTTCGTTAGCTCTTTGACGATTGGAGGAGCTTGACTCAATGACTGTGCCGTCATCTTAACTTTCTTTGCAGCCATCCGCTTCAAAGCATAGTCATCTAGCTTGCCGATATCAGAGTTAGGGTATTGCTTCTTAGCTTTTCTGAGAACGTCCAGTTCATGTTCAAAGTATGCGATCTTGAAAGAACCGTCGATGGATGCGGATAAACCAGTCAGCTTTTCCTCTGTGCCTTTGACGAACTTCTTAATGCCTGTACCAGTAGGGAGACTTTCAAGAAATTTATTGAGTTTCGACAACTTCGCTTCTGGAGAGACCTCACCAGATAACAACTCACGGACCATGCCAGCTCTCAGTTCATCACCAAACACACCTAAACCAACAAGCTCGGTGAGGTAAGCATCCATTTTATTGGGGTCTTTCCACTGCTCAAGTGAGAATGCCAATGAGTCTGTTAAGACGTTCCAACTTCCGCTCATGCCTTGTGCAGGACCAAAGAAGAGGGCGTTACCTAAAATGTTTCTTAGGTAGAATCCTACGCTACCGAGAGTTTTTAATAGCATCGACTTACCTGTCAGATTCTGTAACGTCGCCGCGATTGAACCTACGGTTTGTTGAGCCGTGCTACTCGACAACGAACCGCCGATAGGGCTAACCACATCCTTCAGATCCTCGAATAATTCCCTCTTCACATATAGATTATGGAGCGGGTCATTTCGATTAGCACTAGGTTTAAGTTCTGTGTAAAGTTCTGGGTTCTTTCTAGCTTCGTTAGGCTCAACCAAGAAACCTTGCTTCTTACCTACCTTTGCTAGGTTGCTGCGGAAGACCTGCTCCGCCGCTAAGTTCGATACAGTAGAGAACGTCCTGACAATCAGGTCAGTGCCAGACTCAGCACCATATTCCCCGAGAAGATCGCGGAGAGGTTTTTGTAAGTCCTTTCTTTTTGTTAGGTTCTTAACTACTTTCGAGTAGCGGCTACTCACTGCGGAGTCACCAGAGATCACCCCTTCGTATCTAGAGATAAATGTTTCGAGAACATTCTGGGCATAGGTTCTTCCATTACCTGCCTGCTTGTTTGCATCACGAAGAGCTTTGTCTGCGGCTTTATCGGCTTCAGAAGCAGACTCTCCTCTTTGTAAAGCAGCTTCGCGTGTTTGTTTCTTGAGATTATCCTCAAAGAAATCCATTGCGGCTAGGCGGATCTTGTTGTATTTCGCATCCTCCCTGACCTTCTTAGCGAAGGTAGGATCACTAAAAATCCTATACGCTCTAGTAATGTAGAACCCACCCGTCTGATCAATGCGGATCTTCAGTTCTTTGGATATACCTGCATCAGAGAGTTTATTCTGGATGGGTTGGATTAACTCCTTACGCATACTCACGATCAACCTAGCAAGCTTAGGTGATATTCTAGACAGAGTTTGGACCGCTTTGTTTTTAGTATCTTCAATGGCAGAGATAGCATTCTGTTCTGCGTCAGATATGTTCTTGTTACGGAGTTGTTTCGACGTTGCTATTTGAGTTTTCTTCTCAGCTTTTGTTAGTTTGTCATTTTTTTCAATTAACTCTTTCCTAGCTTTATGCGCTGCTTCTTCTTTAGCGTAGAAGGTATCACTGACAAGGTTACCGTCGTAGTAGCCTTGCGCTTCTGCGATGGTGTTAAGGAGATCCTTAGTCAGCGTGATGTTCTCATCCTTTACAACAGCTTTAAACTTAGATTGGAAAGCTTTGACCGCAGAGATAGATGCCCGTTTGAACTCATCTCGCTGTTCGATCAGATCGCGAACCGGAGATCCGACATCACCTTGCAATATTCTAGCTAACCACGTATCTGGCTTCTTGTAAGTCTGGAATTCAGCCATCGGCATTTCCAGAAGTTTGACCACATTTGAGAAGTCGAGGTTGGATATTGGAGTTGTAGGCATCCCTCTGGAAGCGAACAATTTGAAATCAATACCCATGTCTGATGCACGATCATTGAAGTCGTCACGAAGTGCCTCGATGTTTACGTCAGGTTGTTCTTTAGCTTGTTTATACTCAGCAACTAAAGCCCTGACTTCTTTCTGTCTCAGAAGTATGGGGTGGATGGTTTGCTTTGCGTAGGCTTGAAGTGAATCACTACCGTCAGTGAGATCAAAAGTAACATTGATCGACTCACCAATATCTCTCCAAGCATTCGCCGCCTTATTATTCTGAGACGGTCTTCCTCCTTTTAGAGTCTTAACAAGGTCAATGTTCCCGTTAGTATCTTTGATTGCGACGCTCTCTAAAAAGTCCGCGCTCTGAGCTACCTGACTTGCGATATTAGATGCTTCCTCACGAAGCTTTTTAAGGATTACTTGTTTCTTGTTTTCTGGTAAATCCGCGAAAAACTTCTTTTTATTGAAAATAATTTGATCAACTAAGTCATCCGCAAGCTCTGTAGTATATTCAGGATCACGGTATTTAGAAATTATTTTCTGAATTAGTTCTGGGTTATCTGGTCTGAAACCTAGTTTAGGCCAAGTAGAATACCCATTCATCGCGAACGATTGATTGAGTTTTGATTGTTCGAGGAACTCTTTCTTATCTGTATCAGATTCTTCCTCACTCAGAGTTCGCGCTATGCTGTTGAAACTACTTACAATCTTTCTTTTTAAAACGCTGCCTTTATTTGACCCCGCAGCTTCAGTGATAACCTTCTCGATACCAGCCTGTTCACTAACCATGATCAAGGCTGTCATCAAATCAGACGAGAATCCTTTAGAAGCCTCTGTTCTGTTCGCCATATACCCAACGCTAATTTCTTTTGATGGGCGGATCTCAGTATCTTGTAACTCAGCTATGATATTACCAGAAGGATCGACAAGTTGGATGTCGATATTAAACGCACCAGAATAGTCGTCTTCATATACATCAACCTCAGCCTTATAGTTATCGTTGCTCAGAGATTTAATTGCGCTTACAATCGATCCTAAGTTAATATCAGGGCTGACAACGTCGAGATCAACTGGCGTAAACTGTGAGACGCCGCTAAGTTCTTCAGCTAACTCTTCTTGGATAAGAGATTCTGTTTCATCATCATCACGTAATCTCCTAATTGCACGAGCATCTTGCTCATCAATGTCTCCTCTTTCTAGTGCAACATCAATCCTATCTCGTTCGTCGAGGACAAACTCAGAGGCATCATTCATCCTCAAGCGCGCTCTCCGCATGAGAGTGTTTGGGTAGTCAACAGGAATGGAAGAGGCATACAATCTCACTGCGCTCTCTGCTTGCTCTTGAAGGACAGTAGCTTCTTCGATGGGGTCGTAATTCGTAAGTCGAGCAAACTCTAATGCAGAAGCATCAGGGTCGTCCACGTCTAAACTCTGGAGATCTGTTGATCTGTTGAAACCTATGTTCAATAGAGTTGCTTCTCTATCTACCTTCATAAGAAGGCTATCTAAAGCACTAGAACCCCTATTCATCTGCTTTATAGCAGCAAGCTTGGAGAAGTAAGCGCGTATGTATCGCGTGATAATAGCTAACAAGCTAGGCTTGCTAGACCAGAAGTCGTAATCCTCTTCGGTTGTTGTTCCAGTCCGAACCTTTTCAAGGTGCATACGTAGCTTCTCTTCAGCTAAACGGCTCGCTTCTATGGTTATTCGTCTAACTACTTCGGGGTCTGTCTCCTCCGTTATTTGGGTTTGAATTAGATCAATAGACGCATCACGATCCGCTTCATTACGGTAATAAGCATTTGCTACCTCTATGAAGTCTGTCTCATCAAACGTAGAGATATACTCTTGGATCTCTTTTTTGGTAAGCGCGTTGTAAGACGCAACGTGCGCCAGCTCGTGATTGAGAAGAGTCTCTACGTATACTTTTGAACCGAGCAAGTCAAAGTTTTCTAGATCTTGCATCAAGATTCTAGGATTAATCTGAACTGTGTTTCTAATTGCAGAAGCAGGTGAGTCCATTTCCATGTCAATAGAAACCTCAACACCCAACGGAAGGCGGTTCTTGAGATGTAGCATCACAGCCTCCATCTTCCTTTGATCTGTTGTAGTTAGATCGCCAAAATCTTGGATAGTATCAATGACGTTATCAATATTCTCATCAATCTGAACTTGTTCAGGATCGGGCTGAGACTCAATCTGCTTTGGAGTCAATGTTTCACGAGTTTGATCCTCTTGAACTCCAACAACCTCTGTGACATCTTCAATATCTTGAGCGGCGGCTTCCGCCGACTCCATAGCCGCTTGTGAAGGTGGAACCGCAGTTGCCCTGAAGGGGGTCTTACTCAGAGAAATAACATCCGAAAGTGCTTCCGTGTAAATGTTCTTCTCGCGACCAGTGATCTTACGGAACATCGAGATAAGGGACTCCATGATCCTCTTGAAGAATCCTCGCTGTCCAGCAGGTGGTTCTAGGCTCTTGATATGGGCCTGAAGTTTAGGTGACAACAAAAACTTCGCCAAGAACTCATCGAAGTTCTCGAACGCATCCTCCAAGACAGGAGTAGATATCTTGCTCTTGCGGTATTCCTTCTCTGCGAGAGTGAACAAGCTTTGAAGTCTCTGGCGGGCAGCTCTTTGATTCTCGTTGATAGATTCTTCAGGCTTGCTCGCTACATCAGAAAGAAAAGCGTGGACATACTCTTCCAGAAGAACATTTTCCAGACCCAAACCATTACCCGTTCTCAAGTTCACGTATACAACGTGCCTACCGTCTTTGAGAAGAGAATGTTGTCCAGCTACTGAATATAGACTTTCACCCATCGAGAACTCTACGCTGCGGATAAATGCCTCGTCTTCCAGAAGCAGGTCAGCGACTAATTTATGAGATTTACGGTCACTCGTCTTGGCGATCTTTTTGAGAGCGGAGACAATCGATTCAGGGTCTCCGTCTACAAGACCAAGCCTTTCAACATCAACTTTGTTTTGTTGCTCAAGGGCAGCTCTGACTTCTTCAGAGACGTGCGCGCGAGAGAACCTCCGTCTTACAGCTTGGTCCATTGACTTGATGAAGTTAGTTGCATCTCTACGACTAAAATCACGGCCAAGTGAGTTACCCATGAGTCTTTGAATCTCAGTGATTGCTTCTGAGTTATCCAAGGGATTACCTTCATACCGATAAGTAAGGAAGCTAAGGTAGAGGGCGTCTTTGATATTTACACCAGCGTCAAGTGTCTCGCTCTCAAGTCTACTTACAAATTGCAGAACTTCTGGACGGGAAGTGTGGCTCCCCGTTCCGAGATAGGTTCCGAGATGAGCCATAAGATCAGGAGTAGCCATCTCCGAAACAATCCCACGTTGGCGTGGAGTAGCGTTTGGCTGGATAGCCTCTATGTAAAGATCGACAATCGACGACCTCAAGCTAGGTGAAGCATCAATCTGTTCCACCATTCCTGTGATAGCACTCTTGAGAGTCTTGTAGAATGTGTTCTTGTCGATTGTGTCAGAAGCATCAACAGAACCTAAACTTCCAGAATAAGCGACATCTTGCTCACCCTCACCATAGATATCTTGTTGAGGGTCTGGGATTTGTTCCAGATCAAAGTCAGCATTGTTAACTTGGATGTCCTTCCCTTTCTGAACTCCTCTAAGCTTCTCTTTCGCAATGTAGTTCTTTACCTTCGCTTTGAAGATAGAGTCGAAAGTAGGCATTGAACCCGCCTTGAAGGCGTCGTTGCCAAAGACTTGAGAATCAATAAACGCAATAATAGAATCAGTGTGTGTATTACCCTTACCAGCAATAAACGGTTGGACCGCTTGAGCGAGTTCAGCTTCAGAATTAATATCCACTCTGGAAAGAAGAGCTTTCTTAAATACTCCTTTACTTTTCTTAGTGTTCTTAACCCTTACTTCTCCAGCAACCTTTTCAACAAAATTAGCCAGTGATCCTTCAGCTTGACCTTTCAATTCATAGAGATGAAGAAGTCTTACATATTCCAGATACGCTTCGTTGAAAGCAATGTCTGCATTGGTGTCATCGAGAAGATCGTATCCTTGCTGCAAAGAAGCACCTCGCGATCCTTGTAGGAGAGCTTTACGGAGTCCTTGATCTTCTTTAGACTTATCATAGAAGTCATCTAATTGTTGTTTTACATCCCCGAAGGTAACACTCCGGTCAGAGACATCTTGAGTGAAGCCCCTCTCGTTAATCTCACGAGTCCCGTAGGGCATGACAACGTCATCTTTAGTAGCTTCAATAAACGGAATCCGAGTCAGTTTCTCGATAGCGGCTGCATCGAACTCCAAACTTTTAATTGGGGTAACAGGCTCAACCGCTGTCTCAACCCCAATCCCAGTATCCGAAGGCTTTAGGACATCAATAACATAACCACCACGAACTTTGATCGATGGGTTGATATCAAACACATTCACCGAATCGGGAACAGGGATACGGATTTCGTGAGCAAGCATATCCGCCATAGTGACGGGATCGTTGTTGAAAATACCGTTGCCACGATTATCGAGGAAACCTTTGACTTTACCTTTTGAAACTTTGCTTGTTGAAGGGTCGAAGCGGGTAATCGCTCGCATTCCGGTAAATTTACTAGCGTAGTATTCTGACTTGATATGTGGATACTTACTAAAGATCTGCTTCGCAAGAAACTCTGACTTGTCTGCAAGCTTCTTTGTAGTGAAAGGAACACCGTAAGTTTTATTGGAGTTGAAACGAACAGGGAAGCCTGTCTCAGCTAAATCAAGGACTGCCTCTACGGCGTCTATCTCTTCGACAGTGAAATCATCACCAGACTTAAAGATGTTTCTATCTGGCTGGTCAATAAACTGGACTTTTAGAGTACTAACCTCTTCAACTTCATCTGGTTCTACAACATCTTCAGCATCGATAAAAATGTCCCCTGTTGTTTTCTCCGCGTTCTGTATAGCTTTCTTATCTTTAGCGTTCGGGAAGTTTTCTAGTTTTTCTGGTGAGTTAAGGAAAAGGACTTCATTAACTTTACGGCGAAGAACTTTATCTGGAGTTTGTTGGATCGTAGAGATAATTTCTTCTGTGTCCTCCTGCTCTTTTTGATCAGCTTTAACCGCATCCTCAGCAGCTTCCTGCTGAGAGGCTTCGTCTAGACGGTCAAGAGATGCTACAACAGAATCGCGGATTTCAATAGCTACCTTCTGTTCTGGAGTTACTTCGGCTTCGGGGTCCACTGCATCTGCAATAGAAATAATTTCTGATATAGACTTGTTTTGCAGATCCTCTGGCAAGGTGGCCTCAAAATCTTCAGATATCGTAGTAGTAATCTGTTCAACCTCTTCTGGAGCTATCGCATCAAGACGTTGTCCAACACTCAAAGTAACTGCTTGCGGCTGCACTTCTTCACCTAAGAGTGGGCCTGATTCATCCCTCACTCTAGCCGCAAGTTTATATTGAGTTTCAAGAACAGCAGCAGTAATAGGGCTGCCAGTATCGCGTAAGTTTTCAGAAGCTGTTTCAAAAATGTTTCTTCTGAAATCTACTTCTTGTTGTTGACGCATCGAAGCATCCAACTTAAATCTGGAACCGACTTTTTGCACGGCGGGTGCGCCTGCTCCTAATACACCTCCGATAACCATCGCATCGAAAGTCTGTTCTAGACGATCCATCATTGGGGTATCTTGGTCTAAAGCAGCGTCCTCAACGTAAGAATTAATGAACTGGTCGAGACCTTCTTCCATTGCTTCATCACCGAAGTTTCGGCCAATAGATGATAGTAGGCCGAACTTACCCCCTTTGGCTTGAGACTTTTTAATGGTTGATTTAAGGACGGACTTGACTTTATCTGTAGTAAAAGTTTCAGCAAAATCGTCTATGCTATTTAAGACAGTTTTAAACTCTTTAAAGGACATACCACGTAGGAAGGCATCATCGATACCACCACGACCAAGAAGGCTGAATCCTGATGTGATAACGCCAGTAATTGTCCCGCTAAGAAGACCTGCTCCTAATGCCCTATCGTGAATCTGTTCCTTAGAAAGATCAGAAGACTGCCTCAAGGCGTTTGTGACTGTGCCGTATGTTGAGGCTCCTGATCGTGTTGCAGCCGGAATAAAGATAGCCGTCTGGACTCCTAGTTTGCGAGCAAGTGAATTATTATAAGCCTTCAGAGCGTCGTTTGCTAGCTTACCGTCAATTTGTTTAAGAGAAGCCTCAATGACTTCCGATAAGGGTTTAGAAGAACCACCTCTACCAATAATTCTAGGGGCCGATTTAATCACATTTGAAGTGATATTTTTAGTAAGAGCTTTGATTCCAGCAACAGATCCTGCCCTTGCCGTTACATAAGCTGCACCACCAACACCCCCTATAGGGGCCGTTCCAGCAGCAAGTAATCCCGTCGCTAAAAGATCTGTAGTCATAGGTGCGATTGCTTCTAGGATCTCCGCCGTATAACCATATTCCTGATTAAAGAGTTTAGCGACTTCTCTCCGGTCGGAAGCATCCTGAGAAGCTTGTGCTAAAACATTAGCTGCGCTTTCATTACCAAACGCAGCAGGGACTGCCGCTAAAAGCGTTGCAGAACCTTCAACAACCGAAGCTAATACGCCTTTTGTCCTCTCCCAATAAGTGCTGTAATTGTCTTTATCTTTTAAGAAATCATTTAAGATCTCGTGATTCTGTTTCCCATTGGCGCGTCCTTCCATAAGAGCTTCACGCCATTCATCGTCCACACCACTCCGACTAAGAACTCGGTCATATTGAGCGAAGTTACTATTTAACAAAGAAGTTCTCTGAAGTCTTAGCTGCTCGAAAATCTCTGGATCAAGATCTGTGCGTGCTTTCGCCATCGCTTCAAAAGCGTTCTCATTTACAAGAGCCGCAGAGTGAACAACTGGAATACCGCTGGAGGTCATTCTAATATTTTTACCAGCTTCTTCATCTTCATATAAATCAAAGAGGCTAGTGCTAGAAGCCTCCTCCAGAACGAGATAGTCATAAGCATTCTTTATATCCTCATAAGAAAACTCTTCACCCTCAGGTACAAAAGAATAAGAATCTAGCTTGTCTTTCAACTCATGAACAACACGTTGGTTGCTAACCGCCTGCAATTCTTCCATCTGCTCATCACGCTTCTCCTTCTCTTCAGAGAAGAACCCAAAAAAAGCATCGCTGATGTCGTCTAATTTACGGGCAGTCCAGTCCATAAGACCTTCATCTTCTCCTTCAGATAAGTTCTGAGCGTGCGCTTTAATCTGGTCAGAGAAAACAGAATCTTCTTTAGCAAGACTAGATAAAACATTACGGGCTTCATTGAAGCGGTTATATTTAAACCTCTGCATCTTCGTGCCTGCAACAACTTCGAGTTGCCCTTGGGCGAGATAAGCATCTGCTAGGGAAACACCTCCCGCTTTAGATGCCTCAAGAGCCTCACTAAGGCTCATCTTAGTTGCGGCGTCACCTGCAAGAATCACGCGGTTGCCCTCTGCGTCAGTAGTTGCAATGAATGGTAACTCACCGGAGTGTAGCATTTTTCTCTTCGCAGTCTCATATTGACGATCTAAAGCGTTATTAGCCGCAAACTCCATCTGCTGAAGTTGCTCATCCCCTTCAGGTAAGGTGTCGCGGGCCGCTTTATACTCGGTCAGGATTTCCCAATCCCTACTGTTAGTATCAATATGGCTTTGAGCTAAATTAAGTCTGGTATCGAATGAGGCTGTTGGGGCTGAAGAAAGATTTTTAAAACCCTCATAGTCTCCTTGTTCTAGATGACCGTCTTTGACCAGAGAACCAAACAGTCCTTGCTGGATATCAACCTCCATTTTTGGTGATACAAGGCCAGCGTCAATATACGATTTACGTAGATAATTAGCGTAATCTAGTTTCCCCTTAACAGGATCTACGATCTGCTTGTCAGCCGACCATTGTGAAAATTTAAGATACTCTGGCTTTGCAGAGCTTAGGGCTTGCAGCGTTTTTTCGTAGTCAGTCATAGCTGAATAATATGTGTTAGGGAGAATTTCTATTCGCCAAAAGCGGACTGTAGCCCGATCACTGGCTCAGGGCTATATTGAGCTAGTTTGTTAGCGATTAAATCATTTGCTAATTTAAGAAGATCTTCGTCTGAACGCCCTTCAATAAACTTATCTGGAGAAGGGAAGTTAGATAACAAAAACCTAAGAGAGCTTTTAAGTCGAGATTTAGAAGCAGCGTCTAATTTAGGTTCTTGTCCATCTACCTTAGCCTGTGTTGATTGATCGAACTTTAACTGACCTAGACTTGTCTGGAAGGATTTAAGATTACTAATGTAGGATTTAGTGGCTTCCTCAGAAGCTTTTTGTCTGGCTAGCCCGAGAGTTTGTTCTTGCGCCTGCTTCCCCGCCTTCATCATTATCTCTTCAGCAGTTGAAACTTCCCCACTTCGTTCAGCTATCTCTTTTGCCATATCGAATTCACCTATCTTGGAGGCTGCTTCGACAAGAGATAATTCACGGGCTTCGAGTTCTTTTTGCCTTTTCTCTTCAAAGAGTTGCTCTTCTTTTCGCTGTTTCTCAGAAAAAGACTGGGCCTTCAAGACATCCCCCGCAGAGCTAAACAACTGATTCAAAGAAGAACCAGCAGTCATATAAGGGGCTACTGACATTGAAATCTTTCCTAGCTCCACAAACTTTTCGTTTGTATCGATTGTGTCGTCTTCAAAGATAGAATTAATTTTATCGGCTACTACAGGGCGCATAGCCAAAGCCTCATTCTGAGCCTCTGCTCTTTTCTTCGCCTGATCAAATTCAAATTGCTGACGCCTAAACGAAAGATCTTGAACATCCATGCTTTGTTGTTGTTGCATCAGCTTCATCGTCTGCTGTTGCATCGGCAAAACAACCTCCTGCCGATAACGCATCGTTTGATCAAAAGCTCGCTCCCCAGCGAGCATTGGAAAATACTGCTGCCGGAGGGGTGCTATATCCTGATTGTAATCTATGGCCATTTCCTCTAAGATACTTGCTCTTTTCTTAAACGTATAGGTTGTTGGAGAGCCATTCTACGCGCATCAGCTTCCTTTGCGCGTCTCTCAGTTTCAGTCAGGATCTTATCCTGCTTCTGTGCTTCTCGCGCAGCTATAATTCTTTGGGTCATCCTCTGCCCACGGGCAGCGGGGGTGTCGATTGAAGGCTCCTCCATGCGGGCCATCTCCCCTCTCATAGCCATCTGTTGAGCAGCAGCACCGTAACCTTGACGACGGAGCCTTCGAGCAGCTCTACGGAACTTACCCGATGCAGGCCCGATAGGGCGAGCTTTTCGACGGAGAGGAGACCCACTACCGATTTCATAGTTTGGGTCTTCCATGGCTTTTAATGTGGCAAGCCCAGTCCCAAACTCCCTCTGAAACAAGACTTTCTGAGCAGCTTCTTCTTTAGAGGTAGCTCCTGTTTCAGCTACTGCTTCTTTTTCTTTAGCAGCTTTTTCTTGATCGAACGCCTTCATCCCTAAATCGACATAAGATTCTCCCAAAGAAGTGGCGAGGGCTTTCATCGGATCTGGACTATCTTCTTTAGTTTCTTCAGGAAACATAGACAACCCAGCAAGAGATTCACCTGCTTGTTCCACAGACATCGTAGTATCTCCTCTAGGGATGACGGACAAATCAGAAAAATAATCACCTGCTTGTGCCGTAGACATCGCATTATTTTCTTCTTTAGGGATGACTGATAAACTATCTAAATAGTCAGCCGCTTGTTGCATAGACATTCCAGTATCGTTATCGAGAGCCTCGTTTACCTTAGCTTCGGCTTGAGCTTTTGCTTGAGCTTTTGCTTGAGCTTTTTCTTCTGCTTTTGCTTTTGCTCTTTTCTCTTTCTCGCTATCAACAGGGTTGTTATCTTTCTCAGACATAATTACCAAAGTTTTTTACACGCCCAATAGCGTGCGGTTGTTTTATCTTTTGCAGTTTTGCAGTTGTGCCTAGCGCGGAAATTAGCTCGACGTTTAGGGTTCTTGTGTTTTGTAAAATCGCTGTAATCTCGGTGGCCGTAGCCGACTTTCTTTATTTTGTCGCCCTCCTTACCTAGAACGACAAATTTCTTTTTTGATCCTTTTGGCGCACGCTTCGGCTTATTGAAGCCCGCAAAAGTCTCCCCGTGATATTGGATACGACCAGACGGGAGCCTCTTGAAACGCTTATTCGCCACAGGCAGAAGATACAGGTTTTAGGGGAAAGTGTCAATCTTCGGGATTTAGGCAAAAAAACTTTTCTCTCGGGCTCTTAGTCCTTTATTATATATAATAAAGAACTAAAGGTCTAGAAGAAAAGTTTTTTAGCTGAGTAAGCTGGTGTCGGGGTTATTGAGTGCGCCACTAAGACTTTTTATCGTAACCTGTTTCTTGAACCCCGCACCCTTTTCGTCTTTCGGTGGGTCAATGGCCACGAGTCCCATACGCTGGCGAGCGCAATCGAGAGCAAGGAACGCAGCATCAGCTAAGTCAGGTGACCTACCGAATCGAGCTTTAAACTCCGGTTTCGATTCAATTTTCACTCTCAGCGTGCCTGTTCCCTTTGTCATATCGTAGT
>PCCK01000076.1 GCA_002731695.1 Porticoccaceae bacterium | reverse complement strand
ATTGAAGATTTTGCACATCATCCGACCGCAATAAATGGCGCAATTCAAGCACTACGAGCAGCATATCCATCACGGCAACTATACGCCTGCTTCGAACCCCGAAGTAATACCGCGACTAAAGCTATTTTTCAGGATGCGTTCACTGCTGCGCTCAGCCAAGCAGATACTATCTTTTTAGGTGCTGTACACCGAGCAGATACAATAAAAGAATCGAACCGATTAAAACCAGATGCTATGGCAAAGGCCTTAATAACCAAGGGACGAAATGCAGCATCATTTTCGAGTAATCAGCAATTACTGGATTCGCTAAAAGACGAGCTGGATACAAATTTCAATGGATTACTCGTGTTTTTTACGAATGGTTCATTTGATAATATTCAACACGAAGCGGTGACCTATATAAAATCTAAGTAGGTTTCCATACTTCAGGATGGAACGGTCAAGTCCTTGAAGTTTTGGTAAAATAATGAAGCTAATTCAGTCTCGGTTAATTGTGCATCTAATTGTATAGATTGAATAAAATCGGTCATTTTAGGGGTCTTTTGTAATTTGGGATATACTCTTAATGGATAATCCGAACCGAACAAAATTTTGCGCGACCCTGCGCTTTCAATAATGCTACGAAAAATTGATGGGTGGTATAGCAAGGGACTAGCGGCGCAATCATAGTAGACATTTTTTAGTATTTTTCTAATTCTTGGATTGTGCTCATAGAATGCTAGTCCGCCACCCCAGTGTGCGAGTATCATGCATAGCTGTGGGTGTCCTTCCGCGAAAGCGATAAATTCATTAAGCGGGGTAGGGTAACTACCAATTTGCTTCGATCCTGCAGCTTCAGTTACATGTAAGTTGATGGGCCAATGATGACTGCAGCACCAATCAGCTAGTGTGATCCACCCAGCATGATTGGAGTCAAAGCCTTGAACGCCCATATGTAACTCTCCAACACCACTTAAGCCAAGGCTTTTGGCGTATTCTAGTTGATTAATTACTGCGACTGATGATGTGTTTGGTTGGATGGCTGCGTAGCCAATAAAACGTTCTGGGTACTTTCTAACCCAACTAGCAGTCACGTCATTTTGCCAGCGGCAGTTTTTTTCTTGTTCCCAGTACCAGCCTAGTAAAACCGACTGTTTTACTCCAGCCTTATCCATTGCTACTACATGATCATCCGCGCTAGCCCAACCTTGGATAGAGGGCTTCGATTTAGGCGCTACTAATTCACACCAATGAGGTTCATTATTACGCTTCGCCCAAGCGTCTGGATCCTCCTGCAATTCGGCTGAAAAGCAGTGCGTGTGACAGTCAATAATAATAGGAGCGCTCACCTTTAATAATTGTACAGTAAAATGATTTACCCGCCTTTTACTTCGCGAGTAAACGATAGGATCCCAAAAATATGCGCATCCGTTCGCATCCTTTATAGTCTTACTGGTATTGCGCGCTCTTTTAAATGGGCTTTAGCTTGAGTAATTGTATACGTGCCAAAGTGAAAAATTGAAGCTGCGAGGACTGCGCTCGCTTTACCTTCAGTAACTGCATCCGCTAAATGATCCAAAGTTCCAGCCCCACCGGAAGCGATGACTGGGACCTCTACAGCATCGCTAATTGCGCGAGTGAGCGCTAAATCATAACCATCCTTCGTGCCATCAGCATCCATGCTCGTTAATAAAATTTCACCTGCTCCGAATTGAACAACCTGTTGTGCCCATTGTACCGCGTCTTGGCCGGTCGGATTACGCCCTCCGTGTGTATAGACTTCCCAGCCATCGGAATTGGCATTACGCTTCGCATCAATCGCTACAACAATGCATTGATTGCCGAACTTATTGGAAGCTTCTTGTACTAGATTTGGATGGAGTACAGCAGCCGTATTTAAGCTAACTTTATCTGCTCCTGCATTTAGCATATCACGAATGTCATCTACATTGCGTAGTCCGCCTCCCACAGTAAGGGGCATAAAGCACTCTGTCGCCGTACGTTGTACGACCTCATGCATAATGCTGCGCTGATCGCTGGATGCAGTGATATCTAAAAAAACAAGTTCGTCTGCTCCTTGCTGCTCGTACGCTTTTGCCTGTTCTACCGGATCGCCTGCATCGACTAAGTCGACAAAATTAACTCCCTTAACAACCCTTCCAGCATGTACATCCAGGCATGGTATAATGCGAGTGGATAACATTTTTACGTGATACGATTGAAGGTTATAGGAAGCGGAGTGTCCTGATACAAATGAATACTATTTAATATACCTTATCAGAGTGCAATAATAGTAAAATACTAAAATTTATTCATCTGCGAAAGCGATATCTGGCTCAAATGATAAGGCTAAGCGGTATTGTACCCCAGGGCGCATTGTTAGTGGGTGATCGCGTTCAAGAATTTGCAGGTAGTGCATGTTTCCGTAATAGGTGCGCAAACTTGGATCATTTGTAACTGTATCTAGTTCTTTCCACTGCGCCTGAAAATCGTCCTTAGTGACACTTGTGCGGTGCCCCTCAGCTCCAAGTGTCTGGGTCGTACTGACCCTATATTGACTATGTGGAGCTGCGATAGGCATAATATAGCGCATGCGATCCAGTTGCACTTGCTGTTTTACACTAAAGCAGAACTCACAACTTATTTTACCGCCCTGAAAAGTCCAAGTTACTTTACAGCTTCCTAGTCCATTCACGAAATTTTCATCGGTAGTAATGAGTTCTGGTTGGTCGTATTTAAATACTAAAGAATTACGAAGTCCTATACTGGTCGTGCAGTTTTTACCATAAAAGGATGGAAGGATCACTGATTTACCAAAAGTTAGCTCTGGAAGCATGACAGGTAGATAGCGATCCACGGGCCAGTCAAAGATTCCAGGCGAGTGAGGAAAGGCAAGGTTACCTGACTTATTACGACCTTGTGGAGCGCTCCCAATTAAAGGCAGTTGGAAGGCGAGTCCACTCTCAGCATCTTGATAAAGAAAAAGTCCTTGTTCCTTGCGATGGGATTTATCGAAATTTACAAATCGTCCGACCTTACGCGCAGGAACAACTGCTGATGGTGCTGAATTTCCGCCCGTTGCTCGAGCTAGACGTGACCATTGGCATAAATAACGAGCCGCGTCAAAGTTAGCCATCCTTGTCGTGTGATAAGGGACAGTGCTTCGTTGCTCGTCTCGAATAACTAAGTATCCATGTTCTTGATCTAAATACGTGGCAAAGAAGTTCACAAATAAGCGGCGTACTGTGTCGAGGTACAGATCGCGCTGAGTAGGAGCGATCCAATCATCTCTTAGCGCTTGGAGGATTAAGCTAATGCAGTGCATCTGACCATACGCGCCAATAGAGCGACCATAGGCAAAGCCAGTGCCATCTTGGCGAACCATATCCGGTAGTACTTTTAAATATTTCTCTGAGTGTGTTCTTAAGCTAGGTAGCTTGCGCTCACGTAAGTTAACATTGGCGTGGAGTTGCAGGGCTTGACGTATAAAAACAAAACTCATCACTCCATATACATCAAAGCATCCACCCAATCTAGATTCGCTGCCACCGGCATCGTCTAAATATCCCCCGCTTGAATTCGATTCGATGCGTTCAATGAAGCGATCAATTAAACGCCCGGTTTCATCCTTCTTAGAAAGTCCTAGGCTGAAACGAGTCACCGCTTTTGCTATGTTAAAGCTTTGGAAGTGATTTTCGTAGTCACTACGCTCAAGAAGTTGTTTGTCTAGTTGATCCCGAGTTGGGTCCATTAAGCGCTCCCAGACTGGGTTTCTATCCTTTGATGGTCCGAAGGAGAGAAGTCCTAAGGCCGAATAGGCGAGTCCATTCTCAAACTTTTCTTCGGTAAATGCCTGCGCTGTAATACAGCGCGCTGCTAAATCTATAAGATCATAGCCCTCCAAAGTGGCATCATTGGTAGCCCTGAAATACTCGCCGATTGCTAGCACTGCGTGACCTGGTTCGTCGTTACGAGAACTTTCGTCAGCAAAAGGAGCAATAATCCCCTGTTCACTTATAGATTCTAAGTTATGGCCCAGAATTGAGCGAGCCATGTCGAGACACTGATCTGCAAAATTTTCCATTATTTTGGCGTGAATACACGCAAAAGAATTGGTTTAAATGGGAGCGCACTGTAACCTTGTCAACAGGATTCAAAATCGTTCTATATAATCTTTACTATTTGGCTTTTAAATTGACCTTACTCCAAGGCTTTATTCGCTACTTGTTTGTGCGGATTGTCGATGCCGATTTTACTCGAACACTACTTTAACTTACTATGTCTACTACCAACACATACGAATCAATCTCTAACGAAAACCGTAAATTTCCGCCTGCCGCTAGCTTTGCTGCAAATGCTCATATTGGGAGTATGGAGTCTTACCGTAAGGAGTACAACAAAAGTATAGAAGATCCTCATGCTTATTGGGCTGAAGTAGCTGAGGATTTGCATTGGTTTAAGCCTTGGGATTCTGTGTTAGACGATAGTAGTCAGCCTTTTTATAAATGGTTTGATGGATCTCGCACTAATTTATCTTACAATTGTTTAGATCGTCATGTAGCTGAAGGACGAGGAGATAAAACAGCTATTCTGTGGGAAGGGGAGCCAGGCGATAAAAGGGTACTAACCTATGCTGATTTATTAAGTGAGGTCTCGCGCTTTGCGAATGTATTAAAGCGACTCGGCGCTCATAAGGGTGACCGTGTTGCTATCTATTTGCCAATGATTCCTGAATTGGCTGTTGCCTTGTTAGCTTGCGCGCGAATCGGAGCTGTTCACTCAGTGATTTTTGCAGGGTTCTCCTCTGATTCGATTCGTGATCGGGTTTTAGATAGTCAAACTAGTTTAGTGATTACTGCAGATGGGGGTTATCGTCGTGGTAAGATTCTTGAATTAAAGAAGATCGTGGACGCTGGGGTGCAGGACTGTGCATGCGTCCATCATGTGCTAGTGGTTGAACGTGGAGGAGATGAAGCAATTGATTGTCCGATGCAAAATGAACGTGATGTTTTTTATAATAACGTTTCTGCAAAGGTGGATGCTGTCTGCCCAGCTGAAGAGATGGAAGCAGAGGATTTGCTTTTTTTATTGTATACTAGTGGTACTACTGGGAAGCCGAAGGGCATCATGCATACAACTGCAGGCTATCAAGTTTTCAGTTATTTAACTGCTAAATATACCTTCGATTTGCAGTCAGATGATGTCTATTGGTGCACTGCTGATGTCGGTTGGATTACCGGTCACACTTATATTGTGTATGGAATCTTGCAAAATTGTACCACGCAAGTAATGTATGAAGGTGCACCTAATTCTCCGGATGAGGGCAGATTCTGGGAAATTATTGAAAACTATAAAGTTTCTATTTTTTACACAGCGCCCACAGCAATTCGTGCTTTTATGAAATGGGGCGATGATTGGGTTACAAAGAAAGATTTATCATCACTGCGTTTATTAGGAACGGTAGGAGAACCGATCAATCCTGAGGCTTGGATGTGGTACCATACTGTAATTGGAGCAGAGCGATGCCCGATTGTTGATACTTGGTGGCAAACGGAGACCGGTGGGCATATGTTGACTCCACTTCCTGGTGCGACGCCGACTAAGCCTGGTTGCGCTACATTGCCATTTTTTGGTATTGATGCAGATGTACTCAATGATGATGGAGAATCAGTAGAAGCTGGTATTCTCGCCATTAAAAAGCCTTGGCCAGGTATGATGCGTGGAATTTATGGTGATACGCAGCGTTATGAAAGCGCTTATTGGAGTAAATGGGGCGGACAATACTATTTTCCTGGTGATGGTGCGCGAGTGGATGAAGATGGGTATATTTGGATCTTAGGCAGAGTTGATGATGTTGTTAATGTATCCGGTCACCGCATAGGCACTGCGGAGCTGGAAAGTGTTTTTGTAGAACACGCTGCAGTTGCCGAATCAGCCGTAGTGGGTGTTCCTCACGAAATTAAAGGTCAGGGTTTAATTGCTTTTGTTACCGTTATCGAAGGACAAGCTTGTAGTGATAATTTACGGAATCAATTAGTGGCTATGGTAGACAAAAGTATTGGTAAGTTCGCTCGTCCCGAACGCATCTTATTTTCATCCGATCTACCAAAAACCCGATCGGGTAAGATTATGAGACGCCTGCTTCGCGATATAGCCGAAGGACGTGAACTAGGAAATACTAGCACATTGGCAGATCCCAGCATCGTCGAAAACTTGCAATTGCAATTCCAACAAGGTAATTGATTTTAATAGTAGACTGCGTTTCATCGATAACCTAAGAATAAGTATAGCTTAATTTTATGAAAATTTACTTAAACAATCAGCTAGTGGAAAGTGACGAGGCAAAGGTATCTGTCTATGACCATGGTTTGCTCTACGGCGATGGCATATTTGAGGGCATTCGCCTTTATGATAGTTGTATTTTTAAGTTAGAGGAGCACCTGGAGCGTCTCGAGTATTCGGCGAAGGCGATTATGTTGCACTTACCTTGGACTCGCAAAGAGATTGCAGAAGCAGTGTGCGAGACTTGCCGCGCGAATGATTTAACAGACGGCTATATTCGCTTGGTTGTAACTCGCGGAGTTGGCAGTCTTGGTTTGTCCATAAAAAATTGTGACCAGCCGCAACTAATAATTATTGCGGATACCATACAATTATACCCGAAGGAATTTTATGAGAATGGCCTTAAGATAATAACTGTTCCGACTCGGCGCTGTAATGCTGCAGCGCTCCCACCAACTGTAAAATCGCTAAATTATTTAAATAATATATTAGCAAAAATTGAGGCGCAACACCTTGGATATCATGAAGCCATAATGCTTAACGACCAAGGATATGTGGCCGAGTGTACTGGTGATAATATTTTCGTTATCCACAAAGGTGAGTTAATAACGCCTGCTTCTAGTGCAGGAGCATTGAAAGGTATTACGCGCAGTACTGCATTATCGATAGCCGATGAGCTCGGTATTACGTGGCGGGAAGCAACTCTTACACGTTATGATATTTGGGTGGCAGACGAACTGTTTTTAACGGGTACAGCAGCGGAAATAATTCCTATTGTGGAGGTGGATGCGCGTCCAATTGGTTCCGGTAAACCTGGGCCAATTACTGCAAAATTTTTAGAGCGTTTTCGTAAACTTGTCTGCAAAGACGGCACGATGCTCTAAGTTTTAAAAGTAGGCAATCAGAGCAATAAGGGTATGCTTTTTTATGTTTACTAGAGGACTTTGCCCGGCCGCTTACGTTTATTCTTAAGCCTTGCAGGCGCTAGCATTTACTACAGTCCAATGTTATGGCTTAGAGTAGTATGCTCAATTGGCATTGAATTTGCATTATTTGCGAATTGTGTATAATTTCTATTCGTAATTGCGACTGTTTGACTCAACTTTATAACTACTCTTGAATATTTCATAATTACTTAAAATGGCGAAAAATTTAAAATGTTCTCTTTGTGACAAAGAAGCGACTGTTCACTTAACACAGATCGTTAATAATAAGATTCACAAGGTTGATTTATGTGAAGCGTGTGCTCAGAAAAAGGGGGTCACGAATCCAGAGGGTTTTTCGCTAGCCGATTTGTTAACTCAATCTGCAATGACTCCTGGCATGAATGATAAACATATCATTTGCCCTGATTGTGGATTTGAGACGGCTGATTTTCGCCGCACTGGTCGCTTGGGTTGTGCCCAATGCTACACCGCCTTTTCGCCATTAATAAAGCCTGTTCTGGAAGATATGCATTCTGGAGGAGAGCACACTGGCAAGATTCCTGAGGTAGCGTCTAGTCGACTTTCTTCTCAGCAAGAACTCCATCAGCTAAATAAGGCATTGTCGCAGGCTGTTGCAGAAGAGGCTTATGAAGATGCAGCTAAATATAGGGACCAAATTAAGGCTCTAGAGGATGCACAGTGCCAAGAAGCAGAATTAGGTAGCTCATGATTGAATCACTCATCAAAAACAATCGTGCGGAGCTCACGCAAAGCACAAAAAAAGCGGCTCCCGTGGTTCTGAGTACTCGCATTCGATTAGCTCGTAACTTAGCTGACTCACCCTTTCCTGAACGTGCCAATTTGTCACAAAAAGGTGAGGTATTGGAGAAATGTCAATCGAAGCTTAAGCAGCTATCTAAATTAAAGAGGGGTGCTTTTTATGAATTGGGCACTCTCAATGATCTAGAGAAGCAAGTTTTATTAGAGCGTCATTTAATTAGTCGTGAACTGTGTGATGATGATCAAGGTACCGGTGTTTTTATAAATAAAGAACAGACATGTGCAGTTATGGTGAATGAAGAGGATCATTTACGTATCCAATTTCTAAAGACTGGATTTAATTTAAAGTCTGTTTGGAAGCAGATTGATGCATTTGATACCGAGTTGGAGGGTT
>PCCK01000075.1 GCA_002731695.1 Porticoccaceae bacterium | reverse complement strand
TTGTCTCGGATAACATAAATGTCGTCACTTTGAGAACTTGCTAACACCTTAAGAACCCCGACACTAAGATCAAATTCGGCGATTGCCCCGAGAATTGTCGATTCAAGTTCGTATGCGGACAGTGTATTCTGGGACAATCGACGCTCGCCAGGAGTAGTATCATAGAAGCCTTTAATTGCGGCACCATTGCTTTCGGCTTCAAAATATTGTCCGAACACTCTCAATGTATTTGCGCCCCCTAAATCAAAAAACCAGTCACTGCGTATACTCAGTTGGTCTGCATCATCTAAGTCCTGGCCATTAAATACATTTTCAGTGAAACCGTCGTGTTTAGTGCTGGACATGGCAATTCGAGTAGCCACGGAATCGGACACAGGGATGTTAACCGTCGCACGAAACTTCGTGTAGTCATAATCGCTACCCAGTGTGAGGTCGGCTTTTCCCGAAAAGTCATCCACTGATGGTGCCTTGGTTATTACATTTATTGCTCCACCAGTTGAATTTTGTCCAAATAGCGTACCCTGGGGACCTCTTAAAACTTCTATCCGCTCTACATCCATAAAATCGGTCTGTAGGGAAAAAGGAGACGCTACAAATATTCCATCCATGTGAAATGCAACAGACGGCGCCGCAATCGCATTTTGATTAGTTTCATTTCCAACACCTCTAATTGAGATGACCGTCTTATAGCCCTCGTTTTTGGCCACAGTGAGCCCAGGAGCGATTGCACTAAGCCCAACAAACGACGAGATATTTTTTTTATCCAAATCCGAACCGCTTAAGGCTGTAATTGCTTGCGAGACGTCTTGAAGGCTTTCATTACGCTTTTCCGCGACAACAATAATCTCTTCTAATGTGACTTCAGCTAAAATCTGCGTTGAAGAAAACGACAGTAAGAAAAAAAAACTAGATAAGATTTTAAAATAGCTATTCGGAAATACATTCATGAAAAGAGCCCCCCCAAGGAATCATTTTTTTCAAGATTTACGGTCTACCAAACATCGGAAAAAAGTTAAGAAAGCATGTTTTATGCCAATTCTAAAATTTATTACTTTAATTTTGTTTTACAGAATCTTCGTGTCTGAGGGGGTATAAACACTTTTAATCGTAGCGTTCATTAGCTCACGAAAAAAGGGTTATTATGGTGCAATAACTGTTAAAGCGCACCAGTTTGGAGCTACCGATTTCTTGCAATGCGTGAACACTCTCACTATTTCTTTATCTTAGCTTTACTCAATATTGAATAGATACAAGGGCGATTTTTCTTTATCTCTTCCTCAGACAGACCCTCCAGCGAGTGAGGATACTTTAACCAATTTTTGGTGGTATGAATGAAGTAGTCTGGGGTAATCTTGGTCTGATTTCTATCTGGTTTGAAGTAGGGGACGGCAACACGGATATCAGTTGGTGTGTTCAGTCTTGCCTTTACTTTGAGATGATCGATAACACTAGCGATCGTCAACCCTGTATCAAAAACATCATCAACGATAAGAAGTTTGTCTTCAGCAGTAATTTTTTTAATTAGATAATTCAATCCATGAATGTTAATTTTGCAGTCCTGATTATCAATTCCAGAATAAGAAGAAGTCCTTATTGCGATATGATCGCTCTTACAGCTATGGTAATGAAGCATTTCTTGCACTGCGACCCCAATAGGTGTGCCACCTCTCCAAATTGCGATGATGTATGTTGGTTTAAAGTTATCTTGTACTATTTTAGCGCCTAAGCGGAAGGAATCTAACAACAATTCTTCTGCATCAAGAAATAATTTCTCAGCCATAATATCCTTTTATCCTGACAAAATTATGCTAATTTATAGAATATATATAATTCATGAAGTTGATTCAATCTGACTGCTCGTATGGTACCTGATAACTCGTCAATTATTCTTGGGAATCTTATGAAAAAAAAGTTTATCTCTGAAACGGAGCTTATTAATGACTCCTTTCGATTAGCGGTTAAAATTTTCAATAGTGGATTTCGGCCTAATTTTTTAGTAGGGCTTTGGCGCGGGGGAAGTACTGTTGGAATTTACGTCCAAGAATGTCTCCAGCACCTCGGAGTAAAAACTGACCATATTTCGATCAGAACGTCTTATGAGGGTGCACCGAATTATCAGGCTATGATAAGTAGCGAACGTGGAATTGGCGTTCATGGTCTTCAATATTTGCTAGAGAATCTCAACTATGATGACAAATTATTGATTGTAGACGATGTTTTTAGCTCAGGGTTAAGCATTGACGCTGTGATAAACCGATTATCACAGCGGACAAAACGTAACATGCCACACGACTGCAGGGTTGCGGTTCCTTGGTTTAAACCCGACCGCAACTGCACCGTTAGAGAGCCCGATTTTTTTATTAGCACCACAGATGACTGGTTAGTGTTGCCATATGAGATGGCTGGGCTATCGCATGATGAAATCCTAAAAAACAAGCCAGGATTATCAAGTATTCTTGATGAGATCGACCTGTCAGGGCGCTACGATCTCTAGTTCGCCTCAGAACTTTTTCCTGTTTGTGCACCAGTTACGATCCATTGACCAAGCAGTGCTCGTTCCTCATCTAGCATCCCAGTTTTGTTCATAAAAGGCATATCATGTGTATCCACGGTTCGAGCCTGAATTCGTGGCGCCCACTGGCGCATCTGCTCCAAAGTTTCAAGTACCACGCCCGAGGGAGGTGCTTTGAAAACGTTGTCCGCTGGGGAAGACGCATGGCAGTTAACGCATCGGTTCTGGACGATTGAGTGTGCTGCAGCGATTAATTCTGGCGGTTCCATCATAATTACCGCACTTGGAGCCGACGGTTTGGGGCTCATGCCAACTGCTAATATCACAGTGGCAGTTGCTGTCCCAAAAAGGATCAGGGGCTCCGTAATTTTTTGGTGTTTCAAAATAAAAAAGTAGCGAACCAGAGCAGTAATAGCGACTAAACATACAAGAATTGCCCAATTAAAAGAGTGAGCATAAGTCATTGGATAATGACTACTTATCATTATAAATATTAGCGGTAGAGTTAGGTAGGTGTTATGTGTCGAGTGTAACTTTGCTTTATTTCCCCACTTTGGATCAGGTGCGATTCCATCTTGAATTGCTTTTACAAGTGCTCGTTGAGACGGCATGATCACTCGGAACACGTTCCCCGCCATAATAGTTCCTATGATCGCTCCGAAATGAATATAGGCGCCACGACCGCTAAACAACTTGGTGAGAGAATAAGCAATGATAATTCCGGAAATGCCTAAGAACATTGCAGTCCACATGCTACTTCTTCCAATTGGGCTTATACACAAAACTTCATATAAAATATAACTACCAAATATAAAGGTCAGACCCAAAGCTACGGCTTCGATTTGACTCAATTCCGCAATTCTGGGATCAATTAGATAAGAGTCTGCACCCAAGTAATAGATGATTGTCAGTAACACCATGCCAGTTAGCCAAGTGGTATAGGCCTCCCACTTAAACCAATGCAACATATCAGGCATTTTTTCTGGCGATAACTGGTATTTGGCCACTTCATATATGCCTCCACCGTGTATCGCCCAAAGATCTCCTTTAATACCTTTCTTTGTTTTCCAACCCGGAGGAGTCTGTAAGTGGTTATCTAGCCAGATGAAATAGAAAGAGGCTCCGATCCAAGCGATGCCAGCAACGACATGAAACCATCTGAAGAACAGGTTTAACCAGTCTAGATAATAAGCGCCCATTTTTTTTCGTGTATCTCCAGTAAGACTCAGATATGGGTCCGTCTATATCTGTATATCGTTTGCACAATCATATACTTTTACGCCGCCTGACCAAGTTTGTGTCACTGCTCTGTCATCTCCCAGCATAGTTAAAACAAATAATTGCTCAACAAGACTTTCGCAGTGAGTTATTCGATGCTCCATCAGTTTGGTGGATGCCGTGTCTATAATTACAAAATCGGCTTCTTTACCCGCCATAAAGTTACCTATTATATTCTCTAAATCAAGTGTTTTCGCACCCCCAAGGGTAGCTAAATAAAGTCCAAGCAATGGAGAATGCTGTTCATTTCTTATTTTAAGAACCTTATACGCCTCGTTTGCCGTTTGAAGTAAAGATAAGCTACTACCTCCACCTACGTCAGTTCCTAATCCAACCTTGACGGAGAAGAGCTTCGCTTTTTTCATCGAAAATAAGCCACTGCCAAGGAACAAATTCGACGTTGGGCAAAATGCTACTCCGCAATTGGTCTCTGCAAGTCGCTTCCATTCGTTATCCGCTAAATGAATACAATGAGCGAATATACTTTTTGGTCTAAGTAAACCCGCTTTATCATAAACGTCGACGTAATTATCTCTTTTTGGATAAAGTTCACGTACCCATGCAATTTCACTCACTGATTCTGAGAGGTGTGTGTGGAGGTACACATCCGGATACTCTTTTAAAAGTTGTCCGGCTAATTCCAGTTGATGCTCGGAGGAGGTGGGCGCGAAGCGAGGAGTAACCGCATATCTTAGCCGATCTTTATGATGCCAAGTTTCTATTAGCTGCTTGCTTTCATCATAGGAGGTTTGCGGGGTATCAAGAAGCGCAGTTGGCGCGTTCCTGTCCATCATAACTTTACCGCAAACCATCCTTAAGTTTTTCTTTTTGCAACTTGTGAAAAATGAGTGGACCGATTCCGGATGTACTGTGCCAAACACCAAGGCGGTTGTCGTTCCAACACGGAGTAACTCATCCAGAAACCGATCAGATTGTTCACTTGCATAATTGGCATTGGCATATTTTTCCTCCGCGACAAAGGCATATTCATTTAGCCAATTCAACAGATCAGCACCCGGCGATGCTATCATTTCCAGCTGGGGGAAATGAACGTGTGTGTCAATAAAGCCGGGTAGCAAAAGTCTTTCTTTATGATCATAAACCGTTGTGCTAGACGGAAGAGTATCAATAAGGTCTTTAGCGTAACCCAGAGCAAGGACTTTTCCCTCTTCAACAACTAAAAGTCCTTTTTCAAAATACTCGTATGAGCGCTCTTCTTCCGAAGCTGATGGTTCCGAGAGAAAATGCAATATGTTTGCTAAATGGGCCTGTTGCATAGGCGTTATATTAATTGCGTTAGGTTGGGTTTATGTCTTAAACGTTTAAAAGTCTACCACCACCCTCATATTTTGGGGAATATCTATCTCTTCACAATTTCCCTCTTGTCCATCCCTCTCCACTACAATAAATCGTGTTGATCTGTCGAGGCAAAGATTATGATGGTGCCAGGTACCCTTGTGGTAATTGATTGCTTGGTCACTACGAACTAAAAATGCTCTTAATTCTGTAGCATCAAAGTTGCCTCTCTTGGCAACTATTGCTATTGCCGGATTATCGTCGATGTTTATAAATGCTTGCGTTCCTAAAGGGTGTCGCTCCATTTTTTTTACTTCAAATGGTAATTCTATTGGACGGGTTTCATACAGGTTTATTACCGTTTTTCCATTTTGAAGGTGTGTGTCAACAATTGAATCAGATCGGATTTTCAGCGTGTGGCCGTAATTTATCTCGTTTATCTCTCTTTCTTTACTATCGTCAATAACGTCACCGAACTCGTAAAAAGTTTCCTGACATAAAGGTTCTAGTTTCAAAAGCAAGGTAGACATCAGCTACCCCGATAAGTAGTGAAGCCATAAGGTGAAAGCAGTAGCGGAATATGATAATGCTGATATAAATTAAAAATGTTGAATACGACCTCAATGTAGGGATAAAAAGCTTGTATTTCCATTGTCTTGAAGTAGCTTTCAGTATTGAATTTAAGTTTATAAGTGCCTTTATCTAACTTAATATTTTGCGCAATCAGGGCTCCGATACGACCATTAAAATCTGTCATATTACTAGAAATTTTTGTTTGAATTCCATCAGCTCGTAACATAAAGAAATCAACCACAACATCAGTGGCTGGAAGTCCTCGAGTGGTATCTAATATGTGCGTGCTCACTGTACTCAAAAGAGATTCCTCAGACGTAATTGTAAGATTTTTTGTTGTTCAGATGCGGCGATCACAAGTTCCTTCCTTCTGTCGTTGCCGAGTCTAGATTTTAAAAGCGACAACATATCAGACGCACTTTTTCCAGATGCAAACACGATGAAAATAAAACCAAATTTTTTTTGATATTGATCATTTAGTTCAGTAAGCCAGCTGAGTGTGTGTTCAGATGCTTCAGTTACTGTTTTCTGCTCGTGTTCTGCCATGGATGCGGTACTACGGTATTTTTTTGCTAATGAATTTATATCGCCTATTTTGGGATGCCCTTCAAATGCTTCAAGGAAATCATCCTCACGCATTTTCGACCATATGTTACATGCCTTTTTGAAAAGATCATTTTCGCTATCAAACGGTCTGTGTGAACACATCTGAGTCACCCAGTTTTTCGCGGTGCAGCAAGTCATTAAAAGATCTTTGGCATCCGATAAATGCATGGTATTAAATTTTTCCAAAGTCATTCGATAGTCGACCAATTTGGGGAACCAATTATCCTCAGACGGCTCACACCACCATCCGGATACAAATTAAGTCGAATGTGTGTAAACAACTCTGATTTGGGGGCTAAAATTTGGTCAATAAACAGGTGCTCCTGGTCAGCATATAATGGAGTTGACAAAATTTCCTGCCACAGAGCACTGTCGGATAGTGGCGAATTTTCTGAAATGTTAGTTCCTTCTAGGGTGATGCTGTCAGGAAAGTTTCCCTTAAAATGCCGTGTGTCTATTATAATTTTTCGAATAGTTCCCTGAATTCCTAGTTGTATTGTAACCCAGTCATGATTGAGATCGCGTCTTCTCTTGGTTTCCCATCCATCGCCCATATTTTCGCCTCGGCCCGGCATAAGAAGGTTTTGAGGCGAACTAAAAAAGGAGTCGCTCGCATCTAAAACTTTACCACCGTTCAATGTTGAGGCGAGGTCTATTAATTCTCCATCAACGAATTGGTTGGATTGGATTTTTACATTGCCATATGCTCTTAATCGTGCGACACCTCCATCGGGATAGATTCTTAATCGAATGAATTTCCAGAGTCTGTGATTATCGCAGTCAAAAAGATTTTGTCGATGAGCTCGGATATATGATTTTGGAATTAACTCTGTCCACTGATTATCCGTTTCCCCGAGACTGTAAGCATTAGTCGCATCGATGGCTATTTCCTCAGGAGCATTACCTCGAAAGTGATTTGTATCAACGTCAAAACCATGAATGATGCCGGGTGCCCCAATGCGGATTACACACCAATTGAACGTTGTACTACTGTCGTTGAATTGATGCCTTCGAAACGTACGCCGCGTCTCCCATCCGTCCATTAATTGACCAGTTGATACAAAGTGACCGGGTTTAAATTCGCCTCTTCCTGACTTGATGAGATTACCGCAATCTGCAAACCAATCGTCACTGCAGTCGACCACGCAACCTCCAAGTTTTTCACTTAAAAGGTCCACATATTTGCTTGATAAACGCTGGTCAACTGATTCATCTATTTGCATCAAACAGATCCATCGTTCAAAGAATGTCTGTGATTCATGAGAGTCTGTCCTTTCGGGAAGCCAATTATATCTCCGTCAGAATACACTAAATTACCTCTTAAAAAGGTTTTCTCGACTAAGCCCATTACACGAGCTCCGATGTAAGGACTCAGTTTGTGTCGATACAAAATATTCTGCTCTTCGATAACATACTCCGCATGGTCATCGAATACCACAAAATCTGCATCAAAACTTGGAGCTAAACGTCCTTTTCGTTTTTCAAGCCCACAAAATTTAGCCGGATTTGTCGACATCCACTCGATAACCTTTGAAAGGTCAAAGCCCCTATTTTTTGCTTCGGTCCACGACAGCGGAAGTCCGAACTGTATGGATGAGATCCCTCCCCAAGCATTTTCAAGATCCCCACTCTCTAATTGCTTTAGCTCAGGTGGTGAGGGAGAGTGATCTGACACAATGAAATCTATTGTGCCGTCAGCCAGACCGCCCCACAGGAGATCCCTGTTTGCATTATCTCTTATGGGAGGACAACATTTGAAGATGCAATTTCCGTCCGGAATAGCCTCTGAAAAGAGAGATAGGTAATGAGGGCAAGTTTCGGCAGAGATACGCAAGCCTTTTTCCTTGCCCTCCTTAATCAAGGACAAGGCGTCAGAGGAGGATAAGTGAACGATATGAAGTTTCGTAAAAATGCCATCATCGTTTGTCGATGACGCAAGAGCAATGAGTAATTTAATCGCATTGTTTTCCCAGCGTTTCGGCCGAGACGCAAGGAATCTGCTATAACTTTTTCCAATAGGGGTTCCCTGTAAAACATCATGTTCGGTATGACAATCTTGCAATTCAGCATGCACCAGCAGAGGCAACTGATACTTTCCTATTTTTCGCATTACTTTTGTTAGGTGCTCCGCATTTACCTCAGGAAATTCATCTATTCCAGATTCGATTGTGAATGCTTTTAGACCCAAGACCCCAGCATCAAGCAAATCGTCCAGATCATCAATATTTTGTGGCACTACGCCCCCCCAGAACCCACAGTCTACCCATCCATTCCCCTTAAATAACCGCAATTTTTGCTCAAGAGCAGAAACGTTAGTTGTGACGGGACTCGAGTTGAGAGGCATATCAACTAATGATGTTATGCCACCAGCCGCTGCAGCCCGCGTTGCATAATGGAATCCTTCCCAGTGAGTTCTCCCTGGTTCGTTAATATGCACGTGAGTATCCACTAGTCCCGGGATTATTAATTTGTGTCCGAAGTCATGGACTACCGCATCTTCATATTCGGCAGTATCTAAATCGAATGACCTTATTTCTGTGATAATTCCGTCACTCACCAAAAGTGAAGCAGCATCAAAGGTACCATCAATCAGCACCCGCTTGCTTTTGTATATTTGAATATTCAGATTTCCGACCCCTGTTTATTTTTTAAAGAATTTGCAAGCACCTTAAAACCCTCAATATCGACTCCCGTGTGGACGCTTGTAGTTGTAGCTTCATTATTTGATTGGATCATCATTATTTGGACTGCTATCGATACGGCGACCTCCATTGGCCGCTTTCCAGACAGCGCTTCAACACCCACGGGACAGCTGACTGACTTATAAAATTCTGTGTCGTACCCCTTGTGTTGGAAGCGCGACCTGAAGTGACGCCACTTTGTTTGAGAGCCAATGAGCCCGACATACTTAGCATCATTTCTTTTTAGAATTGCTTCTAATATCTCAAAATCAAGTGCATGCTTATGAGTCATTATGATATAAAACTCGTCTGGATGTCGTGAGCTTACAAAATTTGTAACGTTATCTGCGAACACTTTGCGAACGTTTGCGCCCACACCTTCAGGGAATTCGCTTGGTCGGCTGTCTACCCAAGTTACATGATACGGAAGGTCTTCAAGGATTTTGACAAGTGCTTTTCCAACGTGCCCAGCACCGAACAGTGAAATACTCAAGTCTACACTGGGAAATGCTTCGAAGAGCAAAACAACGCTTCCCCCGCAGCACTGACCGGCTTTTGCGCCCAAGGGAAAGTACTCTACAGTCTGTTGGAGTTTGTTTTTGGAGAGAAGAGTTTTCGCGATCTCAACAGCTTTGAACTCTAGATTTCCGCCACCGATTGTGCAAAAACTTTGTTCTAGTGAAACGACCATTTTTGTTCCAGAATTTCGAGGTGTTGAGCCTCGAGTCCCTAAAACGGTTATAACAACATATCCTTGCCCCGCGTTCGTGCACGTCTGAACTGCATTAATCCATTGCATCATCAACGGCCCTGCACATCTGTTTTTTTACCAGTTCATATGCTTTGAAGACTCGCTCTGGGGTCGCTGGCGTATCGAGCCGAGGACTGATGCGGTAATTCGAAACACTGGAAATCGCGTCTCTCAGCGCGCTCCATATCGATATCGCCAACATTAATGGGGGCTCTCCGACGGCCTTGGAGTGAAAAATTGTTGCCTCCATATTCGGACTTTTTGGCAGGAGTTCCACGTTAAACCTGATAGGGGTATCGCCGATCGCGGGTATCTTATATGAAGCCGTGTTATTGGTTGTCAGCCTCCCGCTGTTATCCCAAACCAATTCTTCGCTTGTAAGCCACCCCATTCCTTGTATAAAACCCCCCTCAATTTGGCCTATATCCAGTGCAGGATTAATCGAGGAACCGACATCATGACAGATGTCAACTTGAGTGACTTTATATTCTCCGGTAAGTGTGTCGATTACAACTTCAGATACCGCAGCCCCATTAGCATAATAATAGAATGGTCGACCTTTACCAGTTTTTCTGTCGTAATGTATTTTGGGGGTTTTGTAAAAACCCGTGGCAGAAAGACTTATCCTGTTTTTGTGTGCGAGCATAATGAAGTCTTTGAACCTATATTCATTTCCCCTAATTAACACCTGTCCATTTAAGAACTGTATTTCATTTTTAGAAACAGAAAAATGGGTCATAGCAAACATTTTTAGACGGTCTTTTATTTCTTCCGCGGCATTTTTTGCTGCCATGCCATTGAGATCTGTGCTTGATGAGGCCGCAGTTGGTGATGTATTAGGAACTTTGTCTGTCCGTGTGGAGGAACAACTAATTAACTCGGTGTCTACATCAAAAACATGCGCCACAATTTGTGCAACTTTTGTAAATAGCCCTTGTCCCATTTCGGTGCCACCGTGATTCAAGTGGATGGACCCGTCGGTGTAGATATGTACCAAGGCTCCAGCTTGATTCATATGCTTTACAGTAAATGATATACCGAACTTTACTGGAGTCAGTGCGAGGCCCTTTTTAAGTAATTCACTCTTGGTGTTGAAAATTTTTATTTCCGATTTTCGCTTCCAATAGTCTGATGTGTTTTCAAGACGATTGACCAATGAAGGGATGATGTGTTGCTCAACTTTTTGCCCATAGTGCGTAATGTCTCGTTTTTTTTCTTTGTTGTAGAAATTGATTTTTCTCACGGACAATGGATCTTTTTTAACATCCCGCGCAATATCATCGATGATATGCTCGATCGCTACCATCCCCTGCGGCCCCCCAAACCCTCGAAAAGCTGTATTGGAAACTGTATTTGTTTTCACTCGATGGCCAACAATTTTTGCATTGGGTAAAAAATATGCGTTGTCGGAGTGGAACATTGCACGATCAACTATAGCGTCTGATAAATCCGCTGACATTCCGCAACTAGCGGCTAGCTCCATTTCAATACCTGTCAATACCCCGTTGTTATCAAACCCAACCTTATAGCGGCTTTTAAAAGGATGTCGTTTTCCTGTGACAATAAAATCGTCAACACGTGCTAGGCGAAGTTTTACCGGTCGACTAGTTTTCTGAGCGAGTAGGGCTGCAATACATGCCCATTGATTTGCATTTGTCTCTTTACCTCCGAATCCACCGCCCATCCGTCGAACATCAACTGTAATTAGGTTCATGGGAACATTTAGCACCTCAGCAACGAGCCTTTGTCCCTCCGTTGGGCTCTGTGAAGAGGTATGAACCAGCATGCCGCCTCCCTCTGTAGGGACACAGAGTGACACTTGACCCTCGAGATACATCTGTTCTTGCCCACCAATATGAAGTTCACCCGACAGTATCCGAGTGGAATTCTTCAAAGCAATTTCGACATTGCCTCTTGTTTGTTCGTGAACTGGCCTAACAAACTGCTTCTTTTTGAGTGACTTTTCAAGCGCATGATCAGGCTCATGAATTTCGTATGTTATTTTGGCTAGTCTGGCAGCCCTTCGGGCTAAGACATAACTTGTAGCAGCCACGGCGAAAACCACTTGCCCATGGAACTCGACCATATCTCCTTCGTTGACCATTATTGGATCCCCAGGGTAGACGGGGCCTATATCACAATTTCCGGGCACATCAGAAAGTGTCAGGACGCTTACTACTCCCTCCGCTTTTTCGACTTTGCTCAAGTCAATGCTAGTTATGTATCCTTTTGCGATGGAACTTAATCCAACATAAGCGTGCAATGTTTGCTTTGGTTCTGGATGGTCATCGACATAGACAGCTTTCCCGCTAACGTGAGCAAATGCACTTTCATGCTTTAAGGGGACGCCAATTTTCCTGATGCATTTGTCAATCTTGAGTACAGTATCGGACCTTTTTTCAAGCATTTTCTCAGGCTCAAGAGGCATAGTGGGTCACGCGAAACTTTTCGTTGTCCAATCCATTTTCCTCTAAAAAATACCTCTTCAACAAATTTTTTGCCACTGATAGTCGGTAACCCGCGCTCGCACGAAAGTCAGATATCGGGGAGAAATCTTGGGAGATGCAGACCATGGCATCTTCGATTGTACTCTCTGACCACGCTTTTCCAAGCATACTTTTTTCGCAAATTATCGCCCGTTTAGGTACCTCAGCCATTCCACCATATGCAATATGCGCTTCCTTTATCAATCCCTCCTCGCGGACAATTGATATGGCTAAACATAGACTGGAGATGTCATCATCGATTCTTTTACTTACCTTGTATGCTCTGAGAGAAAGATGTTTCGTATTTAGCGGTATTTGAATATCCTTGATAAATTCTTGGGGCATCAGTTGAGTTTTTTTGTATCCAGTGTAAAAGTCTTCCAGCGGAATTGTTCTCTCCGCATCCATTTTCATAAGTGTTATATTCGCATTTAATGCGATCAATACAGGAGGCATGTCAGCAATTGGCGAGGCGTTGGCAATGTTGCCGCCCAGCGTGCCGCGGTTTCGAATTTGCATAGACCCGAAACGCTCTATCAGCTCAGTGAGATGTGGCTGGAGATCGACCAGCGTAGCTTTCGCGGCTGAATAACTTACTGCCGCGCCGATTACAATATATCCATTATTCTCATAGATGGAATTCATCTGGGGGACATGTAAAATATCGATCAACGTCTCGATTTTTTTTAAACCTTGAGTAATTTCTAGATACAGGTCGGTGCCTCCAGCAACCAGCCTTGCTTCTGGATGTGTTAGGAGCAGTTTGCATAACTCTCGGATGTCTCGCGGCATCAGGTATTGTTGGTTATTTTCGGATAAAAAGGCTGAGGTACACTCGGCTTTTATTTGTGCTAATTTTTTAATCGTAGTGCCCTCAGAGGTATCAAATTGATCACCGATATAGTCCTCATACATCGAGAAAGCGGCGGCTATGATCGACTTATACCCAGTGCATCTGCAGAGGTTGCCACCCAAAGCTTCTAAGATTTTTTCGCGTTCTGGGATTTCATTATTTTTTAAATATGAAAACAGAGACATTACAAATCCAGGAGTGCAGAAACCGCATTGCGAACCATGATTAACTGCCATCGCTCGCTGGCAGTTATGTAGCGATTCATGGTGTTGCAGATGTTCTACTGTGATTATTTGCCGACCATGTAAACTACCGAGGGGAACTATGCATGCATTGATTGATTCATACTGCAGACTTGTATTGTCAACATCAAGTTTTGATGTTACCACTGTGCAGGCTCCACAGTCTCCGGAGGCACAACCTTCTTTCGTGCCGGTTAGAAATATTTTTTCCCTTAAATATTCCAACAAGGATATGTTTGGATTTATCTCCTCTAATACAATTTCCTTATCACCTAGTAAAAATCTTATCATGAGACAGCTCGTTCACAATTATGATAAATTTTCATAGCACAAAAAAGCAATCAACTAAGAGTCAAAACCTCTAAAAATATCTTTTACTTAATTTTGTCAAGTTCTTGCGAACCATCAGCTATTTTTCGAATCATCTGTTATCCGTCGTACGCAGTCAAGATACAGTTACGCATAGCAATCAACACTCGCCGGTACTACGCAAAAAAAAACGTTAATTCAATTTCTATTCTCAAGTACGGCACTGGTAAAGAGTTGATTCACTTTCAATACAGAATTACATAGTGGGTAAAACAGAAGGGCGACCGGTATTAGTTTTATGCTTACTAAAGCTTTCCATTTGTGTTTTCAATATGTAACTATGCTCTTGCTATTTTTATGTAACCACTTTGGATTTAAAAATTATGTGGCGGACACTTTAAATGCCTGACTTGGACAATAGTCTCGTTCTATCAAATATTTCTAAACAGTACGGTGATCGGTTTGCAAATAATGATATTAGCCTCGAGTTAGTCAGTGGTCGCATTACTGCGATAGTCGGAGAGAATGGGGCAGGCAAAAGTACGCTAATGAAAATTATTCATGGTTCAATCTCTCCCGACTCAGGTACTATGCATTGGAATGGAAAAATTCTTGCGAAGCACTCCCCCGCCCGCGCCAGGGACCTTGGGATACAAATGGTTTATCAACATTTTTCACTATTCGAGACTTTGAGTGTTCAAGATAATATTAGTTTAGGTTTAGGGTTTGAAAATTTAACCGGTGAACCGAATATTCGTGATCGAATACATCAAAAATGTGAGGAATTTGAAATCACCATTGATCCTGATCGACTTGTCTACAGCCTGTCTATGGGAGAGCGCCAAAGAGTAGAGTTGGTACGGTGTCTGTTACAGAAAGTAAATTTCCTCATTCTAGATGAACCGACTTCAGTGCTGACTCCTCAGGAAACGAAATCTCTCTTTGGCGTACTCAAGAGATTAGCTGATCAGGGAGTAAGTATTTTATTTATAAGCCATAAATTATATGAAGTAAGAGAGCTTTGTGATCAAGCTGTAATTTTACGCAATGGAAAGGTCGAGGGTAGTTTTAATCCAAAAAAGAAAACTGTCTTTGAAATAGCAAACCTCATGGTGGGCGAGGAGTTAACTGTTCCGGAGAACTTTGAAAAAAAAGAGGGTGAGACAACAATTTTTGAGGTGAAAAATTTTTGCTCTGATAACTCAGGATCTTTCAGCACATCTCTAAAAGATATAACTTTCGCGCTAAGAGCGGGCGAAGTTTTAGGGATAGCAGGGATCTCTGGAAATGGACAAGCGGAGCTTTTTGACGCTGTAAGCGGAGAGGGCGATCAATTTTCTGAGGGTAAGATTGAATTCAAGGATTGTGATATTAGTCACCAGTCCCCTCAAAAGCGTCGAGAGACTGGAGTTCATTTTGTGCCCGAGGACCGACTAGGTCGTGGTGCTATTGAAACTATGTCGTTATGGGAAAATTCAATTCTTACGCTAGCAGTACCGAAGATTCGAAAAAAGTTTTTCCTAGATAAAACTTACTTAAATAGCTGGACCAAACAGATAATTGAAAAGTTCTCTGTTCAATGTTCAGGTTCTGTTGCAAGTGCAGGTAGTCTTTCTGGTGGTAATTTACAAAAATTCATCATGGGGCGGGAGATTTTGCAAGAACCCGAAGTTCTGATCGTAACAAATCCAACCTGGGGTGTTGACGTTGCAGCCGCTTCAGCAATTCATCATGCTTTGATTTCACTTCGAGATCGTGGTGCTGGAATTCTCGTTATTTCCGAGGATATTGATGAGCTATTTAAGTTAAGTGATAGACTAATGGTCATTTGCGAGGGCAAACTCTCAAAAGCGAGGGCAATAAAATCTATTTCAATTCAGGAAGTTGGTCGGCAAATGGTCGGGGCCTATGCGTCTACTCCGGTACCAAATTAAGCAAGGTAATCTTTTGGCTGAGCTATGATTAAGTTCGAACCTCGTGAAACCGAATCCAAATTGATGAGTGTCCTCTCGCCTGTGCTCGCAGGTGTCTTAACGCTTTTGACGGGTGGGTTGCTTTTCTATGCCCTCGGAGAGCCTCCGATGAAGACTTTGTATACTTTTTTCATAGTACCAGTTAGCACTTTTTACGGTTTGAGTGAGCTCACCGTCAAGGCGACCCCAATATTAATGTGCGCTATTGGTTTAGCTTTGTGCTATCGCGCAAATGTTTGGAATATTGGTGCAGAGGGTCAATTATTAATTGGTGCTCTCGTAGGGGGATGCGCCGCACTTATGCTCGGCAATTCAACGTCTTTTTGGGCTTTGCCTATGACCCTCTGTTTTGGAATTCTCGGCGGACTTTGTTGGGCATCGATACCTGCTGTACTGAAGATCTACTTTGATACGAATGAGATTCTCACCACAATAATGCTGAATTATGTTGCTCTTAATTTACTTCTTTTTGCGGTTCATGGCCCATTAAAGGATCCGCATGGGTACAACTTCCCTGAATCCGCGCTGTTCTCAGACGATGTGCTCCTACCAACACTTTTTGATGCGCTGCGAATGCATATTGGATTCTTCATCGGTATTCTACTGATTATTCTGTTGTGGATTGTGGTAAACAAAACGTTAGTTGGATTTCAAATAACTGCCCTAGGAAAAGATGACAAAGCGTCGCGGTTTGCGGGTTTCAATAAAAAAGCATTGACATGGTTAGTGTTTTTAATGAGTGGAGGTCTGGCAGGTTTGGCGGGAGCCATTGAGGTGACGGGACCAATTGGGCAACTAATTCCTCATATCTCTCCGGGGTATGGTTATGCAGCAATAGTGGTTGTATTTCTTGGCAGACTTCACCCATTGGGTATTTTTTTGGCAAGCCTCCTCATGGCTCTTCTTTACTTAGGCGGTGAAATGGTGCAAATTGAACTTGGACTACCTTTAGCGTTGACAGGATTATTTCAGGGTATCTTGCTATTTTTTCTTTTATCTTGTGATGTTCTGATAAGTTACCGCATCAGTTTGGTGAAGAAAACAACTGAAGTGAATTGACCGACGGCCACTCACTTCTTGTTGGAGTCTCTAGGGATCATTGCGTAGAACATGTTTTGTTGTAGTTCCACTCTTTAAAAGACTTTATAAAGTTGACACCTTTTATACCCGAGCGATCAGATCTTCTTTTTGCAGGCGCCCCGATGGCGGTGGGACGGGTTGGTATGGTCTCACTGCCGCGGAAAGTGGATAAAAATATTTTAAGATTAAGATTGGCTTAAAAATGCATTTAAATCCTTAGGGATTGTTCAAAAAGGAAAATTTTTTGCTCTAGTTGCCATTGCAGCCTAGCTTTCGGGCTAGAGCTCAAAAATTTTTCGCAACGATCAGTTATTATTTCCCCACCTTTATTTTTG
>PCCK01000074.1 GCA_002731695.1 Porticoccaceae bacterium | reverse complement strand
GAGGAGGGGTCAAATCAAATCCCTGCAAGAGAACTTCGAGTGCTCAACAGGCAACCTCTTACAGATTATCAGGGTCAAATTCAGCTGAGAATTGAATCGTCCATGAATACATACCACTACAAGTATTCACTCGATGATGGTTTCACTTGGAACTATTTTACAAAAAGTCCCGCAAATTTGATTTTGAGTAGGGGTTATACAGGCGCATACTTTGGAGTTTATGCAACCAGCAAAGGCGGAGATCCAGAGGGATTCGCAGAATTTGATTGGATTGAATACAAAGCTTTTGAAAGATGATGTGATTATAAAAATTGTAATTTCTATCCTACGCGCCCTTCTCTATATTTTCTTTTATATAGGGCATGTCACAGCGGCCGCACAATCACCTAAGGTAGCGCTCGGCTCTTTGGATTCTTATCCAGACTTTCAGTCTCAATTTGTTCCAAATAGAACTATTTATGTCTGGCTCCCTGAAGGCCTCGATTTGCAACAACAGCATCCAGTAATATATTTTCAGGATGGACAAAACCTTTTTGATTCAAAGATTACTTGGAATCAAAAAGAATGGGGGCTAGATGAGGTGGCAACTCGTCTAATAAATGAAAAAAAAATACCTCCATTTCTTGCAGTAGGAATCTCCAGCCAACATTTGGGATATCGCCACAGTGAGTTCTTTCCAGTAAAAGTTTGGGAAAAGATGACCTTGGAGGCGCAAGAGTTAATCTTGGACGGGGTAAGAAGTAATGGAGGAAAAGTCTTCAATTCGTCACCGACGTCCGACCAATATCTAAATTTTATGGTAAGGGAACTTAAACCATTTATTGAGGGGAAATACCCTGTGAGTGGTGAGCCGAAAATGAATTTTTTATTAGGTTCTAGTATGGGTGCGTTAATTTCACTTTATGCGCTTGTAGAAAAACCAGATTTATTCGGGGGTGCTGCTTGTATGTCAACCCATTGGCCTGGGTTATATTCGATCAAAGGAAACCCGATTCCTCCAGCGATTTTTACGTACTTGAGAGAAAATTTCCCCCAAGCCGGCCGTCGGAAAATTTACTTTGATCATGGCACTGAGTCACTCGATGCCCTATATGCCCCATTTCAGAGGCAAGTAGATAAAATAATCCATTTCAAGGGCTATGATGCAAAGTCTTGGATAACATATGTTGATGAGGGAGGAGATCATGAGGAGAATTCGTGGCGTTTGAGGTTGCATCGTCCACTACAATTTCTGTTGGGCAAATGAGCATGGTTGATAAAGCAAAGCGTCTGCTTAGTTTTATCTTACCACAGGCACTCACCTTATCTTTTTCTCTGGTTGTCTCAGATGTTTTTAGTCAGAACTTTCAATATTCAACAGCACCGAATGGAAAACTGCATATAAAAAAGAGCTTTCCTTCTAAATTCGTAAAGAAACGGGATATTTTCATCTGGGTTCCGGAAAATTATACAGAGCACAGAAAATATCCCGTGATCTATATCCAAGATGGTGCAAACTTGTTCTCTTTAGGGAACAAAAACACTGATCAAGATTTTAATAGCTGGAAACTTGATGAGATCGCATCAAATTTAATAAGAAGAGGGGAGATACGTCCTTTCATCGCCATTGGAATCCAAAATTCGGTTGAACGCCATGCGGAATATTTTCCTCAAAAACCTTGGGTTGCCCTTACACCCGAGCAGCAAGAAGACATGACTAGTAGAAAAATAAATCCAAGCTACTCGGACAAAGTATTTCCCGATTCCATTAAATCTGACGACTATCTCAAATTTATTGTCCAGGAACTCAAACCTTTCATAGATTCCTCTTTCGCTGTCTCTAGAGAGTTGCACGACACTTTCGTAATGGGAGCAAGCTTTGGTGGTTTAATATCGATTTACGCCCTTACAGAGTACCCACATATATTTGGTGGCGCTGCCTGTCTTTCAACGCATTGGTCGGGCCTATTCGATATGAATAATAATCCTATTCCAGAAAAAATTGTTCAATATTTAAATGAGAATTTGCCAACGTCTGGTTATCATCGTATTTATTTTGACCATGGTACTGAAACACTCGATGCTCTTTATCCTCCACTACAAGATCGTATTGATAGAATTATGTTAGATAAAGGGTACAGCAAAAATGACTGGCTAACATACGTAGATTATGGTGCTCCTCACACAGGAAGAGCATGGAGTATGAGGCTTGATATTCCTTTGAAATTTCTGTTTAAAATCGGCTCCAAAATAATTTACTTGGATTAAAAATATATGTCGCGGATCCGAGAACCAAATACTATGAGAGTACAGCCTAAGCTCCAATTTTGGCAAATTTGGAACATGTGTTTTGGATTCATGGGTATTCAATTTGGTTTTGCATTGCAGAATGCCAACGTAAGCAGAATCTTTCAGACCCTCGGCGCAGATTACAGCAATATGACGGTTTTGTGGTTGGCTGCACCAATCACCGGCCTTTTGGTGCAACCAATAGTAGGATACTTTAGTGACCGCACTTGGGGGCCTCTTGGCAGAAGAAGGCCCTACTTTCTGTATGGTGCAATTGCTGCAAGTCTGGCATTGGTTGCAATGCCAAATTCTGCGGAGCTTTGGATTGCAGCAGGCTTGCTTTGGATTCTTGACGCCTCAATTAACATTTCTATGGAACCATTCAGGGCATTTGTAGGGGATATGTTACCCCCCTCACAACGAGGTTTAGGCTTTGCTATGCAGAGTTTTTTTATTGGGGTTGGGTCAGTGGTGGCGTCCGCATTACCTTGGATTATGGCTAACTGGCTGAGTATTGAGAGCACCGCGCCCAGTGGGACTATCCCTGACTCGGTGCGTTATGCATTTTATGTTGGCGCTTTTTGTTTCTTAATGGCAGTTATGTGGACAGTAATGACCACACGAGAATACTCTCCCGATCAACTTGATGCATTTCAAAGGCACGCTGAAAAGCTGGAAAGTACATCAACTATTCACTCTATGGATGCACCCTCGACAGAAATATATATTTATAGAGGTGGCACCTGTTTGGCTGTTGGACTAATCTTGACACTAATCGTGTGGTTTTTTTTGTCGCTGCTCGATCGTAATCTTTTGATTTTAACGGTGGGAATTGGACTTTTTGGTATTTTACAGATTTTGGTTGGTTTTCTTAAATACAGAAGTCGAGGAGACTCTGCCGTTGCTGTGATTATTGACGATTTATTTTGTATGCCACGGGCTATGAAGCAACTCGCAGTCGTCCAATTTTTTAGCTGGTTCCCTTTTTTCGCAATGTGGAGTTCTACCACATCAGCGGTAACGTCCCATCATTATAGAACTTACGATACAACCAGTGATGTTTTTGCAGAGGGTGCTGACTGGGTGGGGGTGCTTTTTGCCACGTATAATTCGGCGGCGATTTTAGCGGCAATATGTATCCCCCTCATGGCTCGCAATTTATCGCTCCGCAGTGTTCACATGATTAATTTATGCTTGGGTGGGGTCGGATTAATTAGTTTTGTGCTTATCAGTGACCCACATTTTCTGTTGGTTTCGATGTTGGGTATCGGCTTTGCTTGGGCATCAATCCTTTCCGTGCCTTACGCGTTACTATCCAACGTGTTACCCCTACGGAAAATGGGACTTTATATGGGAATTTTCAACTTTTTTATTGTTTTACCCCAGATTTTGGCTGCAAGTATCCTTGGAGTTTTAGTAGAGAAATTATTTCATGGTGAAACGATATATGCGCTAGTTATTGGAGGATTCAGCATGCTCCTTGCAAGTTTTTTCACGACTTATATTGATCAGCCGTTCACCAAAAAGGAAAGCGCTATCAACCGCACTTGAAATTTCCAAGAATTTTTTGTCATGCTCCGCATGACTTACGTACAACTAACGTTGGTTTAATTAAACTTGTTTGGATTGATCTGCCGTTAATTAGTTGAACTAAATTTTCTACCAGCAACTCTCCTGACAATCGGGTATTTTGGTGGATCGTAGTTAATGGCGGATCTATTTGTGAGGCTGCGAGTATGTCGTCAAATCCAACAACTGCGACGTCTTCGGGCACCAACTTGCCGCTACTTTTGAGCGCATCGATTGCACCAATCGCCATTAGATCACTCCCAGCGCAAAGTGCTGTAAAAGTGCAACCCGCCGCAAGTAGTGCTTTGCACGCATGATAGCCAGAAGTCTCGAGGTTGTCAGCGGATTGTAAAAGTTGACTTTTAGGGTTTATGCTATATTCGTCGTGCGCCTGACAATATCCTCTGTAGCGCAGGAGAAACTCTGGGCAGTGCTCGGAGGCCTCGCCAATGAAGCCTATTGAACGATGTCCTAATTCCAGAAGATGCCTGCATGCTAGGTAACCGCCAAGTTGATTATCACAGCTCAGATAGTGGTTTGGGTGATCCGTGTCTGTTGGTCCCCAAATTACAAAGGGAGCATTTGCTTCACTTAGATTATTTAATTTTTCTTTGTAACTTAGATAGTCTCCGTATCCCAAAAGAATTAGCCCATCGGCGCGATGAGATAGTATATATTCACTGTACCAGTCATCTGAAAGTTGTTGAAAAGACACTAATAAATCGAATTTTTTTCTTGAGGCCGCGCGCGTTATATTGCCGAGCATACTTAAAAAAAATGGGTTGATTTGCGAATCATCTAGTGTGGGGTCTTCAAAAATCAAAAGAGCGAGAGTTTTTGTGTTCTGAGAGCGCAAGTTCGCTGCGTTTTTATCGACTCGGTAATTTAGTTGTTTAGCAATATCATGAACTTTACGGCGGGTTTTTTCGCTGACTCTGGGACTGTTACGCAGTGCTCTGGAGACGGTGGGTTGTGAGACTCCCGCCATTTGGGCAATGTCAAAGGAATTGAGCGGCCCGTTTTTTCTCATTATTTTAACTCCCATTCAGAGCTTACTAGTCTATTATTAGCGTGCTTTGAGTGTATCGGTTTGTGAAAGTACTCTGGCCGGAACAATGTTTTAATACGCTAGATTTTATCATAATAGGGCAAAAATTGTGCAGGTCAGGACTGATTACAAGTAAAATAGAGATTAAAGTATAAGTGGGATTTCATATTTAATTTGTTACGTTCGTATAATCTTTGGACAAACATGCACCGCAAAGACTTTCAGTATAATTTGCCAGATGAATTGATCGCAAAGCAACCAACAGGAAGACGTTCAGATAGTCGATTATTGGTAGTAGACGGTGACGGTTCAATTGAGCATTGTCAGTTTCCGGATCTACTTGAGCAGTTGCGCCCGGGTGATCTAATGGTATTTAACAATACCAAAGTCATCCGTGCTCGTCTTTTTGGATCAAAAGAGACAGGCGGCAGGCTTGAAGTGTTGATTGAACGGATTATCGATTCTAATACAGCATTAGCTCATGTTCGTGCGAGCAAAGCTCCGAAGAAAGAACTCAAAATATATTTTGACAACAAGTATACCGCGATTATTAGTGATAAACTGAACGGGATGTTTATGTTGAATTTCAACACATCAATATCAGAAATCTTGGATTCTATCGGGCATGTCCCGCTGCCGCCTTACATTGATCGAGTTGATAGTGAAGTTGACAAATCACGTTATCAGACGGTATATGCCAGTGAGCCAGGTGCTGTGGCAGCCCCGACGGCTGGATTACATTTCGATGAACAACTTCTCAATTCGATTAAATCGATGGACATAGCTATAGGCTTTGTGACTCTCCACGTTGGTTCTGGCACTTTTCAGCCGGTTCGTGTTGACAGAATCAAAGATCATAAGATGCATAGTGAATGGCTTGAGGTGGATCAGAAGCTTACTTGTCAGATTCGAGAAACACGTTTGCGAGGTGGTCGAGTAATTGCTGTTGGAACAACAAGTGTTCGTTGCCTCGAAACTGCTGCAAAGGATGGAGAGACCAAAGAATTCAGAGGTTTTACTGATATATTTATTTATCCCGGATACAAATTTCAGGTTATAGATGCTCTGATCACAAATTTTCATCTTCCAGAGTCTACTTTATTGATGCTTGTGAGTGCTTTTGTGGGTTGCAAGACTATTAAGCAGGCTTATGAGGAGGCGATTTCAAAGGATTATAGATTTTATAGTTATGGTGATGCCATGTTTTTAGTGCATCGCCCAAATGCCAATAAGTAGGAGAGCGTTAGATTAAAAGCCAGACGAAAAAAATGATGGCATACGTGTTGTAAGACGATCATTTTTCAATTCTTACCAACAAAAAGGCTGTTATATGCATTTTAACATTTCGGCAACTGACGGAGAGGCTCGTAGGGGTGAGCTTATCTTTCCTCGCGGTAGGGTGCAGACTCCAACTTTTATGCCAGTGGGTACTTACGGAACGGTTAAAGGTATGACGCCTCGAGAGATTGTTGACATTGGCGCTGAAATAATACTTGGTAACACATTTCATCTTATGTTGCGACCGGGTACTGAGGTGATTAAAAGACATGGTGGTTTGCATGATTTTATGCATTGGAAGAGGCCTATTTTGACTGATTCTGGAGGTTTTCAGGTCTTCAGTCTCGGAAAAATGCGAAAAGTGAGCGAATCTGGCGTGCACTTCCGATCTCCCATCGACGGGCGACAGGTCTTCATTGATCCTGAAATATCAATGAGCGTCCAACGTGATTTAGGTAGTGACATCGTTATGATCTTTGATGAATGCACACCATATCCTGCCTCTCACTCGGAAGCTGAACAGTCGATGAAGTTATCACTAAGGTGGGCAGAGCGGTGCAAAAATGCTCATGGATCTAATCAATCAGCGCTTTTTGGAATTGTGCAAGGAGGCATGTATGAGGACTTAAGGGTGCGATCTCTTTCAGGACTTGAGGATATCGGGTTTGATGGTTACGCGATCGGAGGTCTTTCAGTAGGCGAGCCAAAATCGGATATGTTAAGGATACTCGAACATATCGGCCCTAGGTTGCCAAAGGACAGTCCGCGATATTTAATGGGAGTTGGCAAGCCTCAGGATTTGGTTGAATCAGTGCAACGGGGAGTGGATATGTTCGACTGCGTGATGCCGACGAGGAATGCGAGGAACGGACATCTCTTCACTAGAAATGGAGTAATTAAAATACGAAATGCAAAACATAAGGCTGATATGAACCCGTTAGACCCCGAATGCGAATGTTACACGTGTTCACGGTTTAGTAGGGCCTATCTACACCACCTTGATAAGTGCGGTGAGATTTTGGGCGCTCAATTAAACACCATCCACAACTTAAGCTATTACCAAAATTTAATGGCTAAAATTCGAAAATCTATTGTTGAGGGCCGCTTAAAATCGTTTGCTGAAACTTTTTATAGCAACCAGAGGAAAGGAACCGATTAACATTTAGACCACTTTATTGAAATGTCGGATCCTATTGCGTCTCTAATGTAGTTATAATACTCATACTAAATTAGTTTTTTGTTAAATGTGGATTTATGCAGAATAAATTTCCGTTGTGGAAAAATATAATAATTGTTTTGGTTATTTGTTTTGGTTTTGTTTATGCGATGCCAAACCTTTATCCACCTGATCCTGCGGTACAACTGTCTGGGCAAAGTGGTGGGATGCTCATTGATAATGCCGTCCTAAAGATAGCACAGCATTCTCTCAATGAGGCGGGAATTGGCCATTTCGGTGGTGTTTCTGACGGTGGGAGCGCTCTTCTGAGGGTGACTGATAGTTCGGATCAACTTCGTGCCAAGGACATTATTCAGGCAAGTATGGGCGATGATTTTATTGTCGCGTTGAACCTTGCTCCGACGACTCCTAGATGGCTTTCCGGTCTCGGTGGAAAACCTATGAAATTAGGACTTGATTTAAGTGGAGGCGTTCATTTTTTGCTGGAGGTCGATCTAAATACCGCCCTCCAGACTCGTCTAGAAAGTGATCTTGAGGACATAAAAGGAGCGTTTAGAGAGGCGCGAATTCGCTACAGAGAACTCGCCCTCGGAGGAAGCCAGATTGTCGGTCAGTTTCGAGACGAGACTCAAGTTGAGGAGGCCACTAGAGTTGTCCGAACTAAATTCAGCAATTTACAGCCCCAGAGTATGCCGGGTCAAAACCAACTTACGCTGATTCTGGAATTAAGTGAATCAGAAAAAAATGCGATCGAAGATAATGCGATCAAGCAAAATTTAACCTCTCTACGAAATCGGGTAAATGAATTGGGTGTTTCAGAACCAATAGTATCTCGTCAGGGAAAGAATCGTATCGTTGTTGAGTTACCTGGCATCCAAGATACCGCTGAGGCAAAACGTATCATCGGTAAAACAGCAAATTTAGAATTTCGAATGGAGGCTCAGTCGCGGGGAGGAGATCTATTCAAATTCCGTAATCCGGGTTCTCAAGGAGTTGATGCTCGTTTGGAAAAACGGCCTATTATTACTGGTGAAAACGTAACTGATGCTCGAGCGAGTTTTGACGAAAATGGGAGGCCACAAGTAAATATTACCCTTGACGGAAGTGGTGGTTGGGCGATGGGTCACGCTACCCGAGATAATATTGGTAATCGATTGGGAGTTCTTTTCATCGAGTTCAAAACTCGTCTAAAAAAAGTCATCGATAACGATGGTGCCCTTGAGTTGTTCCCAGAGCCCTATGTAGAAAAAAATATTATCAGTCTCGCGACGGTGCAGGCACAATTGGGTAAGCAGTTTAGGATCACTGGCTTGGATAGCCAGAATGAATCATCAGAATTGGCGTTGTTATTGCGTGCTGGCGCGCTCGCGGCGCCTATGTACATTGTTGAGGAACGTACCATTGGCCCCTCGCTTGGAGCTGAAAACATAGCGTTAGGTGTGAAGTCAGTTACCATCGGACTGTTAGCAGTTTTGATTTTTATGTTAGTGGTTTACCGAGTATTTGGAATTTTTGCCAATTTCGCCTTGGCGTCGAACCTGCTCCTCTTAATGGGTATAATGTCATTATTGGGTGCAACATTGACCTTGCCGGGTATCGCAGGAATTGTACTTACAGTCGGGATGGCAGTAGATGCAAATGTGCTTATATTCTCGAGGATACGAGAGGAATTAGCAGCCGGATTATCATTTCAAGGGGCAATTTCTGCTGGTTATGATCGGGCGTTCGTATCAATCCTTGATGCTAACATAACCACCTTAATTGTTGCTTTAATTCTTTATGCTATTGGATCTGGGCCTGTTCAAGGATTTGCCGTTACACTTTCTATTGGGATTATAACGTCTATGTTCACGTCCATTGTCTTAACGCGTGGTATAGTCAATTTAGTTTATGGAAATCGCGAAGTTGAACGTTTATGGATTTAGCAAATAAACATAGCATGAAGAAACTTAAAATCTATAATTTTATGGGTATCCGCAAGCATGCGGTAGTTTTGTCTTCCTTATTGCTGATTGCGTCCTTGGGTTCGCTCATGATGCAGGGGCTGCGTTTAGGGCTTGACTTTACTGGCGGCACACAAGTAGAGGTAGGATATGAACAGCCTGCTGACGTTGATTTGTTGCGGCAACAACTTGAAATAGCGGGATTTGAAAGCCCCATTGTTGTCCACTTTGGTTCGGATACTGATGTGTTAATCCGGCTACAGGGCAAGCCTGATCAAGGACTGTCAGATAGGGTGTATGAAGCGCTGATGGATCAGAATGAAGTTATAGAGTTACGTCGAGTAGATTTTGTAGGACCACAAATTGGTGAAGAGCTACGTGAGGACGGAGGGCTTGGTATGCTTGCAGCCCTCATTGTAGTGATGATATATGTTGCCATCAGGTTTCAGCTTAAATTTGCAATCGGCGCCGTCTTGGCATTGGGGCATGACGTCCTGATTGTATTGGGATTTTTTTCCCTCGCGAGACTAGAATTTGATTTAACAGTACTGGCAGCAGTTTTGGCAGTGGTTGGCTATTCTTTGAACGACACTATTGTGGTTTCTGATCGCATCCGGGAAAATTTTCGCAAAATACGAAATGCCTCCTCAGAGGATATGATCAATGAGTCACTCTCTCAGACTCTTTGGAGAACCATTAACACCTCGTTAACTACGATGTTGGTTTTATTATCTTTATTTTTTTTGGGCGGAGAGTTAATTCATAACTTTGCCATCGCGCTCATGGTTGGAGTCGCCATTGGAACCTATTCTTCAATATATGTAGCTGCCACCGTTATGTTGGCTATGAATATTGACCGAGAGGATCTAATAGTTCCAGAGAAAGGCGAATTGGTTGATGACCTCCCATAATGGCTGTAACGCCTCGACGTTTAAAAAGCGGCTTACAAGCTGTCTATTGACTTATTTCCACCACGGATAGAAATCTGGCATGTCTGAAGAGGCTTTATCTGTAAATTTGGCCTCTCGTTTTTCCAAAAAGGAACTTACACCCTCTTTTCCACTTCCCAAGCTTGAGTAAAATATTGCTAGTGAGTCAATTTCATGGGCTTTCATCGGGTCGTTCTCAGCAGAATTTCTGTACATCATCTGTCTTGTCATTGCGATCGCAACAGGACTAAAGTTGATGATCTTCTGAGCGATTAGGTTAGCTTTGTTCAATAAATGTTCTGGCTCACAAATTTCTTTTACAAACCGAGCATCTTTTAAAGTTTCTGAATCTAGGATTTCGGCTGTGTAGCACCACTCAAGTGCGGTGGAGAGACCCACGAGCCTTGGTAAGAACCAGCTTGAGCATGCCTCTGGGGTTATGCCAATTTTATTAAAAACAAAGCCCACTTTCGCTTTCTGTGACGCTAACCGGATGTCCATTGCACATGTCATAGTTGCTCCAATTCCCACGGCAGCCCCATTGATTGCACCAATAATTGGTTTCTTACATTCGTACATTGCCAAAACTACACGGCCTCCCGCATCTCGAACTCCAGAAATTATGTCGTCGTCTTCAGAACGCTCTCGCATATCCTTAATGGTTGGCTTAAGTTCTTCGTTAAGTCCAAAAACATTTCCGTCAATACTGAGATCCATACCTGCGCAAAACGCACGGCCAGCTCCCGTCACTATGATAACGCTGACTGAATCGTCCTCACTCGCGCGTTGGTAGGCATTGATTAATTCGTAAGACATCTCCACGGTAAAAGAATTGAGTTTGTCAGGTCGGTTGAGTGTGAGTGTCAGTATCCGATCTTTAACTTGGTAGAGGATGGTTTGGTAGTCCATGTTAGTGTCCTTTTACTAAAAAAGTTTGTTTAACTAATAAGATTTCTCGAGATAACACAGTATTAGAGGGAATTGCCTAGATCGAAAGGACGATGTCTTTTATCAATCTTGGACCTTTATATACAAAACCTGTATAGATCTGAACTAAATCAGCACCAATTGCAAATTTTTTCTCCGCATCCGCAACACTCATTATTCCACCTACAGCGATTATCGGAATAGACGGATTGAGGGATTGGCGAAGGCAATCCAATACTTCGTTTGCGCTTTTAAGTAGAGGTCCACCACTTAGCCCACCCGATTCGTTTGAGTGTTGGAGCCCCTCCACATCGTTCCTTCTGAGAGTTGTGTTAGTTGCTATAACACCATCGAAATTATGTCGTGTTACTACTTTTGCGATCGAGATGATTTCGTTTTTATCGAGGTCAGGTGCAATCTTAAGAGCCAATGGCACGTATCTATTTGTCTGATCGGCCAACTCAATTTGTACTAGCTTTAAGGTTTCTAAAAGTTTATCAAGCAAGGAACCGTATTGGAGTGACCTCAGCCCAGGTGTATTTGGTGATGATATGTTTACCGCTATGTAATTGGCATACTTATAAACTTCTCTCATGCATTGGATATAGTCTGAAATCCCATTTTCTAGGGCAGTATCTCGGTTTTTACCGATGTTAACACCCACAATTGCTGTCGATTCTTTTGCTTTGAGATTGGTGACTAGGTTATTTACGCCAAGATTATTAAATCCCATGCGATTAATGATTGCATTTTTCTCTCGAATTCGAAATAGTCGAGGCTTTGGGTTACCGGGCTGAGGTCTTGGTGTAACAGTGCCCACCTCAATGTGACCAAAGCCCATAGAATGGAATGCATCAATTGCTTCACCATCTTTATCTAGCCCAGCTGCCAGACCTACAGGGTTTGGGAATGTGATTCCCATTACTGATACTGGTTTGCTAGGTAAAGATTGACGGTAAAACCACTCAACTGGCGTGTTTGCAGTATTTTTGAGACCGTGAAGTGTGAGGTCATGAGCACTCTCCGGTCCGATCAGTTGCAAGCATTTTTGTGCAATATCAATCAGCACGCGAATTCCTCGTCATTACCGCCGTATTATAGCATTTTGTTGTATCTAATTGCCTCGTAAACTTTACTTTTGGGGTCTTTGGCTTGAGACTAAAGTGAAGTGAACCAATGGAGATATTTGTAATGTTAATGTCCCTATCAAGGCTTCAGAAATATTTTGTTGTCGACAAGTTAATATACCATTCTCTTGAGCAAAGTCTTTACCAGATATCAGCGATAATCGATGGGCAAGAGTACTTTATAACAGATGAGAGCGGAACGTTGTTGCGCTCGTTTAAACTTCATGAAATGCAAAAAAAAATGGTTAAAGTCGAGGCCAAGGCTTTTGTATTGCGGCATGTCAGTGCCTACGATGAAATGATTGGAGGACCGGAAAAACATTCCTGTAATGCGCTTGAGGTTCCGTTATCGCGTAACGACTCACCTATCACTATTCTCCAATAATAGTAGGTTGACTTCATGCAATATATAGATTTCCACCGGAGCGGTGATGCTGAGGAGCTATGCCTCGCCTCTGGCAAGGTTCCGAATGTCCGGAAGGATGAAATTTTGATAAAAGTTTATGCGGCGGGAGTAAATCGGCCCGATATCCTTCAGCGTATCGGTGTTTATGCTCCGCCGGCTGATGCATCGAAAATCCTTGGGTTAGAGGCATCGGGGCAAGTTGCTGCGTTTGGAAAGGATGTGGAAGGATGGAGTGTCGGTGATCGAGTCTGCGCACTTTGTAATGGTGGAGCTTATGCGGAGTATGTTGCGGTCCCGATAGGGCAGTGTCTTCCGATACCAGATAATTTGAGTTTTTTAGAGGCAGCAGGGTTACCTGAGACTTTTTTTACGGTTTGGTCTAACGTATTTCAGTGTGCTGGCCTTAAGGCAGGAGAATCTCTCCTTGTCCATGGTGGTGGTAGCGGTATTGGTGTTACCGCGATTCAATTTGCTAAAGCTTTGGGAGCAGAAGTTTATGTGACTACGCGGACCGCAGAAAAATGTTTGGCATGCGAGGATCTCGGTGCCACCTTGGCGATCAATGTGTGCGAGCAAGATTTCGTTGACGAGGTCATGATTGCAACGGATAAGAAAGGTGTTGATGTTATACTGGATATGGTGGGAGGCGAGTATATACAGAAAAATATTGATTGTGCTGCGCTAAATGCACGTCTTGTTAGCATAGCCTTTCTGAACGGATCAAAAATCGAAGTTAATCTCATGCAGATGATGTTGAAACGGTTAACATTAACTGGTTCCACCCTACGCCCAAAAAGTTCGGAAGTCAAAGCGCTTATAGCCGCTGAACTGCGTCAATTTATCTGGCCGCTACTGTTTAGTGGCCAGATAACACCCTGTATCGATCGTATTTTTAACTTGAGTGATGCTGCAGATGCCCATCGTTATATGGAGAGTAATCAGCATTTTGGCAAGATTATATTAGCCGTGCGTTGATAGGATTTTTTAGCTGAAGGGTAAAAAGCTTTGAACTAAGATAATGACTATCAAAAGAGGGCAGAAGATTTTCACGTAGGTAGGCCATATGCGCCAAAATAGACCACTCTCTAAATCAGGCACGCCTTGTTTTAGTTCGTCTAAAAGGTGATTCCGATGCATCAACCAACCGCAAAACAGGCATAGCATCAAGCTTAAAATTGGTTGTGCCCACTCGGTAGTTGCTACGACCACAATTTCGAAGATTGAGGTGAATTTATAAGAAATTATCCCGCTGATTAAAATTGTAAAAACTCCAACAGCGATGCTGGCTTTCAGACGAGACATCTTTTGAGTTTCAATTGCCCAAGAGACAGGGACCTCAAACATTGAGATAGAGGAGGTAAGAGCGGCAATCGACATGAGTGTGAAAAATGCTATGGCTACCAATGCTTCTGCCTCGCCCATGCCTTCGAACAATGCTGGTAGGGCATGGAAAATCAGATCAGGGCCCGAAATTAATCTGCCTGTTTCGGTATATATATCCACCCCTAATTGTTGTGCGGCAAAAAGAGCGGGGATAATTAACATTCCAGCAAGCACGGCTACTCCCGTATCGCTAACAGTAACTAATGCACCAGCAACTGGTAAATTTTCGTCAGATCGTATATAAGAGCCATAGATAAGCATAGTGCCAACCCCCAATGAGAGAGAGAAAAAGGCTTGTCCTAGAGCGCTGAGTATGAGCTGAGGGTCTGCTAATTGCGTGAAATCAGGCACTAAAAAAATCTTCAGTCCCTCTTCAGCCCCAGGTTGTAATAGAACATAAACGATCAGACCTAAGAGTAGCAGTAGCATGCAGGGCATTAAGCGTTTGGACCAAATTTCAATACCTTTCTCGACGCCCGCGCTTATTACCAAGAGCGTTAGGCTAATAAATGCTGTTGAAAAGCAGATATTGCGCCAGAGACTGAAGGTAACTAGCCACTCGGCAATTTTATACATCTTTAGTGTTTGCATGATAGAGGCCAAGGTGTGGGCCATCATCCAGCCCGCAATAATACTATAAAAACACAGAATCATGGTTGCGGTGATAACTCCCATAATACCCGTGAGTTGACCAAGGCGTTTTTGGACCAATCCAGATGTAATTGAATCCAAGGTACTGACCATGTTGGATCTGCCGTGTCTACCAAGGGTTAATTCCGCCATTAGTGCGGGGTACGCTAAAAGAAAGGCCAAAAAAAGATACATCAGCAGGAATGCCCCACCACCATTTTCAGCGGCCTTTGAAGGGAAGCCCCAGATATTACCAAGGCCAACAGCCGATCCCGACGCTGCAAGAATAAACGCTAAACGGGATGAAAACTGGCCACGTTTCATAACTGCTACCTAATTTACAAGCGTCATCTTTCTAAAAACTTTATTGCCAGATCCGGGAAGTCAGTAAATATACCGTCAACGTCTAGCCGGTTAAATAAAATATTTAAAAAGTGATCAAAGTCGTGAGCATAAGGAGGCAAGTCATCTCGCCGAACGGAGTAAGGATGAATTTTCAAGCCTGCGTTTTTTAAAAGGGTTAAAAACGGTTTGGGAGATCCCTCGATATCGCTTATTTGTGGCAGCCAAGGTCCAACTCCATGAGCATATTCAGCAATGGTTGCGACACCCTCTCTAGTTTGCAAGAAATCATAGTCTGTACTCGATTCATGCCAAGCGTTTTCGCCGATTAATTGTATAAGTGGGTAAGATGATGCCAATTCGAACTTGATTTTGCGCAGGGTTTCCTGATCAAAGCACTGTAAATAAATTTGATCAGTTTTGTGTGGGTACCCAAATCG
>PCCK01000073.1 GCA_002731695.1 Porticoccaceae bacterium | reverse complement strand
TAAAAAAAAGGGTTGGTGTGTAGTTTTAAGTAATTAGTAATAAAGTGGGTTAGGTATGGTTATTTGAAAGATTGTCGAATTCAAGCTTTTTCTGGGCAAGATCTGCCTTGGCTTGTTCTTGGAAAGGAAGCTGTTGTTCAGGAGAAAGTTGGTTCCAACGCTTTCCTGCAACCTTGGTAACAAGTGCGACCTTAATTTTAGACTCGGATTCGAAAAATGATTCGGTATCCTCCTGGATAAAAGTCTTAATATGAGGACATTGAATAGTTTCTAGTGACTGATTGGCTTGCTTAATGGCTTGGAGTTCTTGGGTGATTTGAGTGCGAACAGAGGCAAGATAGAACATGTATGCATTCTTAGCACGCTTAGGACCTGGCTTCTTGACCTTCTTTGTCTTCTTGGTGTTCTGACGGTCAAAAGAATCAGAAGTAAGACCAACTTCCTTTGTGAAACCAGATTCATGGAGCTGCTTAGCAATGGCAATAGCCTTCTCAAGAGGAATGTCAGTAAACTGCTTGGAAACAGTAGCAGCCATATTCAAAAGAAGTGCACTATCAGCGCCAGTCATCTCGGAATGAGCAGGGGAGGTGTTGTTGATTGTGGTAGCCATGGTTGTTGTTTTGATTAATCCGTAATAAGAAGAAATGTTAATAATCAAATTTTTTAAGAATATACTGGTAAGTTAGAAAAAAAAGGAATGAATTTTAAGGTAATTATAAATGATTAACTATAGCTGTCGTATCCATCGTTTTCGTCTTGTGAACCCCAATCAGAGTGGTATTCAAAAATTCCCCTTTGTCCATCAATGTCAGCGGTGTCAAAAGTGTGGTTGTCCCTCTCCTCCTCCCCCTCGGACTCCCCCACCTCCTGAAGTTCATGTGTATCTAGGTCGTTCTGGACGTCCATTATACCCAGACCAAGTCCTAGCTCAATGACATTTTCATCAGGCTCAAAAGTGTGAGGATCTTGGGAACCCATGTGGGGTGGAATATATGCCGGTTCGTTTACGGTTTGGGAAGTAGATTCATGGTCACGTTGATTGTTGTGGGAAGCGGACATGTTTGGTTGTCAGGAAGAGAGACGTAATTGTAATCTACAGTATTTTTTTTCGGGAATAATCAAATTATTGAGGATGATTCATATAAAAGGGTAAAAAACTATATAGAAAAAAAGGAAACTGTATTATATAATGTAGTTTATTATACTTATAAGCAGGGAATAAGGAGGTGGTCGTAATTGTAGTGCAATCCTCCGTCTTCAGGGCGTTGTGTCTGTAGCCATCTAATTTGCTCGTCAATCTGGACCAATTTAGCATATCTTGATGGAGGCATGGGAGCAGTATGAAGAGAACCAAACCATGTTTCGATAAGGGTTTCAATAACAAGGTCAATATGGTCATGCCAGTTTTGGATAGGATTGCAAAAAGCGCTGCTATTAAATATACATGGTACGTCCTTTGATTGCAATTTTAAAACCATATCCATTAAGTTATGACTGGGGTCTTCTGCAAATTCAAGTTCAGGTGTAGGAATGTTGAAGAAACAGGAAATGATATGTGTGATGTAAGTTCGACTGTTAAGTTTTGAATGGAGCTTTTGCTTTAGCTGTTCGATTTCTTCCTCCATAAGTTCAACTGTGAATTCATCGTATTTAGACCAGACTTCTTCTTGAAATGTGGTGGGTTGTTCGATGGTTTCTTGAATGTTGTAGTGACGGAGATAGAGCAAATTATTACACTCGGTCACAGATGTAATGGAGTATTCCTCTGTCATACAGTCATAGAAGTTAATAAGTTCGTTGAATTTTTTCTGATGGAGAGTTTTATTCTGGTTGTTTTCACAGTTGGATTGCAAAAAGAAGGGTTTCCATGCACTTCCATACTGCAAATATAATTTCTCTGCTTGTTGGGAAAGAGATTCAACCATTGCAGGGTGTGGGTTTTTCTCAAATTTCATAATGAGGCGTGATACAGACTGAATGTCTTTCTTTAAACCAATAATAATATGGTTTAGAAAATCAACTTTGATGGTGTTTTCTTGGCGTTCTGCGAGCTCGTCTACCTGAAGAGTGACGTTTTCGTCAGAATAGTAGTCATTGTCATACTGAAATTTCTGAAGTGTAGGTTCAGATTCTCTATCTTCGTCATGAGATGTATGAGGTATGTTCTGCATGTGGTCTACTGAACGGTCGGTAAGACTTTCAATGTCTTCTGTATCATCCTCCATATGACCAAAAGGTCTTGGATTGTTTGCACGATAAATATCCTCTACAGTTAGAGTAAAAGACTTGTGTTCGTTGTCACGCCAAATAGAATTAGGATTTAAGTAAGACCATTCCCATGCAAATTCATCCCAGCAATCGGGAGCATATAGACGACCATCCTCAATAGAAGACGTGAGGGGAACATCTTGTCTACCACACTTGGCACATCCACCCGTTCCGTTCGTCATATACTCCCAATCGAATGGGTCCGAGTCTTCCGCTGATTGAGTAGAATTGTCCTGAATAACCTCCGGATGTGTCTTGTGGAGTTTATGGTATCGAGCCTCTAATGGGTGCCAATTATTTGTCACGAGCGTATCATCTTCGCGCCAGTAAATCTTGTCACCTTGTCGGTATTGGTCAGGCCAAATAATGCAAGCTTGACCATTGTCATTAAGTTGTGGACGAGGTTGGTCAATTCTTCCCATAAAGAGGCCATATTGAAGCTTACTTTTTGTAAGATTTTCATTGTCGGCTTGGGAAATAGTGATGTCTTGCATTTGGAGTGGTTCCGTGGTAACCTCAGCTTGCTTTCCATGAAGTTTGCAGTAATCGCCATTAGGTGAATATCGGCTTTTCTTGTGACGGCATTGGCGACCCGGATGTTTCGAATCTCCATAGACGCGAGCCATGCAACAGTTGTCATCAATATGCACATTCTCCTCCTTTCCCGCAATGTTCGAGTCCGTATGAGTCATCGTTCGGGTAGACATGGTGGTTTGAGGAACCGAAGTGTTATCGCAGGTGTTGGAGGAAGAAGACATTCTGAGTCAGGTTTGTATTCTATATATACACTTTTAAATCCTTATCAAATTTATGTAATACATATGGTTAATAAAAAAGAAAACTGGTATTTTATTTAATGACTTGTGTTATTTTTTCGATTTTTTTCCATGTTTTTTAGGTATTGCTACAGTTGATGGTGCAATGGAGTCCCCTTGTCGGGTAGGTTTACACTTACCATATAGTTCGTAGGTTCGTCTTCGCTTGTCGGAGCCCTTCTTGCGTCTTTGGCCGAGGTGGTTGGTCTTCTTTGGCATGTTTGCGGGGTTGGGTTGTTGTGCTAATGACATACACACAGATTCAATTGTTCAAATTTATTGAAAGTGTGGTTTACCAGGAGTGTATTGTCTGCATGCATCTATCTAAAAGTATACGTGGGTGCCTATGAGACCTGTCTTCTTTGTAGAGCGCTTACCCGACTTGGAAGACATCGTGGTTAATGTTCTGGCTTGGTTGCAGTTGGATGGTTGATTGTATTACCATATCTACTGTAAAAACAAAAATCAAATTTATGAGTAACATATAGATAAGTTAATGTAAGAAGTGTTTATTTACTACTAAAAGCCATCTAAAAAGTCTGCGTAGTCGCCGTAGGATTCGTCTAGCTTCTGGGCATGTCGCCCATAGTAAAGCTCATCGTCCCATGGGTCTTCTTCATGTGGCACAGTGACCTCCCCAATGGATGGTTCGTTACCAAAGCGGAGCCAGTCCTGAGGAAGACGCGAAGGTGAAAGCTTGGAAGGAGCTCTTTCCGTCTGGACGCGGTTGGGAAAGTCGTAGTTGGTTTGGGGGTAGAACTCCTCCTCCTCCTCTTCTTCGTCATACTCCGGGTCGTGCATCATGCCTAAGCCAGGAGTATGGGTTGGTGTGGAAAGTTTGGGATACGTAGGAAGGTCCCAGGCGCCAAGTGCCCTATTGAATGTGAAGTGCTTGGTTCCTCTCTCAGAGTTGTAATACCAATATGAGTCGGTTCCCACATTGTAGATGGCGGTGATGTGTGGGTATTGGCGAAGGCGGGTGTCTACCCGGGTCTCATCAATCTCCAGAACCGGAAGTTCCTCCTCGAACAAGGCCTCATCGGGGTCGTCGAATGTGAGACCTGTCTTCTTGTTGTGGTAGATGTAGGTCTCAGTGATAGGGTCCCAGATGATTGAGATCTGGTTCTTAAACCACCATTCGGGTGCGCCGACTTGGCGGTGGTGAGAACGTGGATTGGTCTTGCTGTTCTTCTGAAACCATGCCGTATCGTGGGCGCAGGTATGTCCCCAGTTGTAGGGGTCGTTGAAGTAGTCGTCGCAGGTAGTTCCGAAGTAGCTCATGGTGTTTGCTGGTTGCGACAGGTGTTGTTAGGGTTTGATAATGCATTGTTACTATGAAACGGTGTTATCAAATTTTTATTACATATAGATAGTGAACATAAGTAAGTAAGTAAAAAAAGAAAATCTAATTTTTTTAGTATATGGGTTTTTAGCTTTTTACTTATGTGTTTTATACGCTTTTTCTGGTATACGGGTTTTTATTTGGTTATTTGTTATTTACGCATCTGGGGCAGCAGCAGCGGTAGCGACAGCGACGAGGAGGAGGATGATGGGGTCGAAGTAGCGAACGCCGAGAGCGAGGGAAAAGGTAAGGACAAGGGAGAGCATGGCGGCGCGCTCGAGGCATGGAGCCCGCTCGAGGCGAAAAGCTTGCACTGTAAACACCATCCACAGCATATTGAGGAAGGGGCACTTGCAGCGAGGATACCAAGTCGGATCCTGCAGAAAGTCTGCTGCAGGTCCTCGACTCCAATCACGGATCACGTCCCACTCCCACGCAATGTGTGCGAAGAGCACCACGAGGAAGAATTTCTTGGTGATGGAGAACAGCTCTTTCCAGCTAGGAATCTGAGTCTTTTGGCTCTTTGCCATGGTTCGAAGTTTTAATCTCGAAGGTGTTCCTTTGAAAGCACTTAATTCATTACACTATTAAAATTTGACATTACAATAAATCAAATTTTATTATGGATAACTATAGTGTTATATAAAGGGGTAAAAAGAAATGTTTGTATCTAATTTTTTTAGTATATGGGTTTTTAGCTTTTTACTTATGTGTTTTATACGCTTTTTCTGGTATACGGGTTTTTAGCTTTTTATGGGTTTTGTATTATCTAGGCGTGAAGGAGGAGGGTGGAGAGGTGGTCGAGTTCATGCGTCTTCGCCTCCTCGGCCTTCTGAGCCTGTTCGAGCTTCTGAGCAGCGACTTGCGTCCAGATTGCCTTCGATTCGGCAGGCATCGTCTTCCACTGAGCACCTGCGAGCTTGGACACCTCTCCAGCGCGCACCTTGGAGCCGTCCGGCTTGGAGATGCTCAGCTGCGTCTGCAGGAATGCCGCGCGGAAGGCAAGGAAGCCGTTCGCAGACTTCTTGCGAGCCTTCTTCGCAAGAAAGCGTGCCTTCTTCGCCTCGGTCGACTTCTCAGTCTTCTTCTGAGCGCGGGCTTCATCCTTCGCCTCCTTCTCAGTGAGGCGCTCGGCGGCCTTCGCCTCCTTCTTCGCCTGTCGTTCGGCCTTCTTCGCGTCCTTCTCTGCCTGCTTGCGAGCATTGCTGACCTCACGCATCTCCTTGCGCAAAGCCTTCTTGGCCTGAGGCAATGCAGGGTGCCAGTGTACATCGCCGGAGAGTTGGTCTCCTTCGTAGACGACGCAGATGCGGCCCTGCTGGTCCACCTGTGGGCGCTCGTTGTCGATGCGGCCGAAGAAGAGTCCCTCCTTCTTGCCGTTCTCATCGAACTGGAGAGGAACTGGGTTCTTCGCGTGCTGCTTGCCGTGGCGGGCGCAGAACTCACCATGGTCGGTGTGGCGAGTGTTCTTGCACTGTTCGTGCCCTGTGCCTGCAATGCGGGCCATGCAACGGCACTCTGGCTCAGGAGCATTGCGAGGTCCCTTCGGAGCTCCTCGGCGGCGCTTCGTGTTCGTGCTCTCAAGCAGAAGGCTTGCGGGGACCGTGTTGCGGGCGGCGTTCAGCATCGCTTCCGCTGCCTGGAACTCCTCCTCGGTCCAGTTCGAACCCTCCTCCTCGTCCTGAAGAGCGCTCAGTTCAGCCTCCTCCTCGGCGGTGAGAAGGGTCTCGGGGGCTGCAAGATCGCCGATCCGTTGATTCAGACCGGCGAAGTGCTTCTCAATCGCCTCGGTGTCAGCGCCCGTGCTCTTGAGAGCGTCGATCATGCGGGTCTGTTCCGTTGTGAATGCAGAAGCGTTCATCTTGAAGTTGTTGTCGGGTATGCGTTTGTTGAGCTGTGCTCGGTTGAAATCTGATATCAATATCGGAAATAACCAATCATCAAATTTTTTTTACCCTTTTATGGAGACAAATAAATATATGTTTTATAAAAGGGTAAGTATTATAATACGGATTCATGTATATATGTTATATTAAGGGGTAATACAGATATATAAGGTATATGTATAAAAGGGTATATAACATGCATAAAGGGGTAAATATATATATATCGTATAATACAGTATACTGCATAAAGGGGTACATATGATATATATGATACAGTATAAAGGGGTACGAAAAATTTGATGTTCTGAGCAATTGAGGCGATTTTGTGATTTATGCGTAAGGGCATATAAAAGCAACACTGTTGATACCTATAAAGGGGTAAAAAAAATTTGATAAGACCGAATGATTGCTACAGTTAGCAGATTTTACGAGCAAAGCTCATAAACACCCGAACAACCAAAACCAACACGATGGCTCAGACCCTCAACATGTCTTCTCTCGGCGATTTGTCCGAGATGGCTACGAAACTTTGTATGACTGAGGAGCAGCTCAAGGCAGTTGCCACTCAACTTCAGTCAGTTGCAAAGGCAAACGGAGCAAGCAAGGGACCGCGCAAGGAGCGCACGCCTGCTGCTGCTGAATGCCGCTGTATGGCCCGGATATGGGGAGATGGCATGGGCGCGCAGTGCACTCACGCGAAGAGCGGAGGTGATTACTGCAAGCTGCATGCGAAGAAGGCTGCTGAGACTGAGGAACCTTGTACGTGGAAGGATGGCAAGCGTTTTGGACTCTGGTGTGGTCGTGTAGACCAGCCCTTGACGGGCAAAGATACGAATGGCAAGTGGCAGATTATCTGGAAGCATCCAGATATGGTGGCCGCAATGAATGCCGAGAAGGAGGCAGGAGAATTCAAGTATGGAGAGGCAGAGGAGAAGAAGCGCAAGCCGGTCAGCTCTGGTAAGCCACGGGCACCCCGCAAGCGGAAGGAGGGAGCTGAGAAGAAGGCGAAGAAGGAGAAGGCTTCCGGAGTGAAGAAGCCTCGGGGAAAGAACGCCTACATGTTCTTCCTAGATTCTCGCCGAGCGCAGATTGGTGCAGACATCAAGGCAGCTGCTGAGGCCGATGGTGCTTCTGATGAGGACAAGGCGAAGCTGAGCGCGAAGGGGTCTGTGAAGGTGTCTGAGGTGACGAAGGTCGCAGGCGCTGAGTGGAAGGCTCTTTCTGCAGAGGACAAGGCTCCTTTCGAGAAGCAGTCAGCAGCTGATAAGGCTGCCAAGATTGCAGCTTGGGAGAAGGAACAGGCTGAGACTCCTGCGGAGACTACTGTGGAGACTCCTGCGGTAGCAGCCGCTGTTGAAGCCGAAGTGACTTCGACTCCTGCTACGCCTCCAAGTGCTCCAGATACGCACAATGCTGCTTCGCTCAAGGCGGCAGCGAAGCTTTTGGAGAGCTTGAAGTCGGATGAAAAGGACGTATTCGGGTCAGATACCGAAGAGGAGGAGGAAGGTCCATGGACCTATACTCTTCCCGAAGCCAACGCTCTGCCTACTCCAGCGGATGCGGACGGTGACTTTGACCCGACCAATGCTGCGGCAATCAAGGGCAGTGATGGACAGTTCTACATTGTTGCCATGGACTGGTATGAGGCGGCTTCCGAGGAGGATGTGGAAGATCTGAAGAAGCTGAAGGAGCACAATGTTGGAACTGTGGAGAAGCCGAAGTTTCCGGAGACTGAGGAGGATGAACTGGAGGGACAGTTCGTGCCTCGCAAGGCGTAAGTGATACAAAACTAAAAAGGAGAAAACCCATATACCTAAAAAATAGAAAATGAAAACCGATAAAAAGGTGTGATTGTTATTTGTTTTTTTGTATCTATCTTTAACCCCTTTATAGATGAATCCTTTCTATAAAAGGGTAAAAAAAATTTGATAAGTCTGAATGATTGATACAGTTAGCAGATTTTAACCCGAGCACAGCTCAACCAACGCAACACGCAACAACATTCAAGATGGCGAACAACACTGGACGTTCCACCACCTTCGAGGCGACCTTTCCACCGGAAGGGAAGCTTGATGCACGCACCATGAGCCGGATCATCGGCACGAAGGGCTGCGGCACCAAGCGCATCGTCAAGATGGTGAAGGCTCGATTCGGTGACGAGACTCGCCCGTTCCTCCGCGCGAACCGCGGAGCGGACAACTTCACCATTCTGGCCAAGGGGTCATCTGGTGAGAAGGCGGTGCGCTTCATTGCGCGGTTCCTTCAGAAGGAGACGGACTTCATCCAGGGTCGGACGAGTGAGTGCCCACATCCGCACCAGTGGGTGGACGCTTCCGGCCACAGCCGCTTGATGAAGCACATCATCGGCAAGTCGGGCTGCTACATCAAGGCGCTCCAGGAGCCTGGTGGCTTCATCCTCAACCGGAAGAAGGACGATGAGCCGGAGAAGGAGCTGTTCCTTGTGGAAGGAGTGGACAACGCGCAGGTGCAGCGGATGGTGCTCAAGCTGCGGGAGCACATGGAGAAGACGCGCACCTCGCAGTCGGATGGAGCTCGTCGTCGGCGGGTGCAGGTGGACCTTGCCACGCCAGACGGAAGGTTTTCACAGAATGCTACGACCGAGAGCGCTACTGTGGCCGAGACCAACTCGTTTGGGTCGCTGATGGAGGGCGATTCTTCCGAGGATGATTCGGAGGACTCCTCGCAGGGCGCCGATGAGAAGGCTGCTGAGGAGGAGATTCGCCGTCACCTTCAGAGCAAGGTCCACTCTCGGGGGAACAAGGCTCGCACTGTGGGACAGGAGATGCACGAGGTGCGCTGCAAGTTGGCGCAGACACGTGGCGTGGACCCACGAATGGTGGGCGACCGAGAGGTGAACGAGCATCTTCGGCAGCTTGCGCTTGAGCAGGACCAAGAGATGCAGAAGGTCCAGGACGCGGCCTCTGCCAAGCAGCGGGAGGTGGACACGAGTTCGCACGAGGAGTTCCCTGACGAACTGGGCTCTGGAGGCATCAAGCTGCAGGTGAACGAGCTCGGTCAGTGGGCTATGAAGTCCAATGAGGTGATGGAGAAGAAGATCTCCGCCAAGCCTCCTGCTCCGCCGATGGCTGCTCCTGCGCCACCCGCTGCTCGCCCGACTCTTGCGCGTTCGCAGACTGCGGTAGCTCCAACTGGTTCTGCCTTCGATGGAACCCCGCCGGCAGACGGTTCCTGGCCTCACCTCGACGACGACAACAAGGGCTGGGGTGATTCCGACTCTGACTCCGAGGACGGCTTCTAGATAGGTAAGTAGATAGATAAAACAAAAAACCAAATAAAAAGCTAATAACCCATATACCAAAAACAGCGTAAAAACCTCATAACCAAATAAAAAGCTTATAAACCATATACCCTACGAGGGCCCAGAAAAATTAAAAAATGATTGATAGAATAGAGATATACTCTATTTCTTTTTTATACTTTATATATGGTGGAGTATAAAGGTATAAAGTAACGTTCTATATACAGTAATAAATTTTGATAAGTTCTGAAAAGGATGTAACGGTAACAACCTTTTTTCTAACTGCTGACCAAAGGATACGAAGTATGGCGAACACTGGGATCACCTCTTTCGACCCTTCTGGTAAACGGTTTTCTTTCAAGAATCAGAGTGTTATCGGTTGTGAGAAACGAACGGAAAACTTTAGCCTTACTCTATTTACCAATGGAGAGTTTTGTGTAAAGCATGTTATCACGACCACTGATTCGTTCGATGGTGAATCAGATACAAAACAGGTAATTTGTCGCGGTGATTGGACAATCTGCGAGGAAACATCGAGCAGAGTCAAGTTGAGCGGTAAGTGTGTGAACAGCCGTGTATCCTATAAGCATTGCATGGACTCAGACGATGAGAATGAAAGCAGTGAAAGTGACTTCAACCAAGTCTATAGTTATGAAGAACTGGTGAAAATGAACTACAATGACCTCTAACTTAATAAAAAGTACCATACCATAAAAATTTCTTTTTTATCTACACTTAATGTAAAAATTTGATAAGTACATGAATACTAATGTTGTAGTATTCAAAACAACGCAACGAAAAGACGATGACTACAGCATTCGCACGTAACAGCGGTGGAATGAGCCTTATGGACAGCAACTTGCGACCTTGGGCTGCTTCATGGTATCCCAAGAAGGGCTACGTTTGCAGCAAGGAGATTGACGAAAATTTCCCAGAGTCCCACCTTCAATACTGCTTGGGTTGCCGTTTCCAGGAGAAGGTCTTGAATCTGAGCAGGGGCGGACAGTGTGTTCCTATGGCTCCAGAAGTAGGAGCGGGAATGTTCACCTACGTCCCTGATGGGACCCTCTTTTCGGGGATGAAACTGAAGGCTTGGCCAGGGCCTGGTGCAAGCCAATACGGCGAGCGTAACACCCGGGAAGCTTGGGTAGGACGCGACATGATTGGGAACTTTGTTCTAATCCGTGTGAAACGAACAGAGGTCCCGAAGTCTTGGAACTATGGTGTAGACGAGCGAACGGCACTGGATAAAACAGAGGAGGATCTCAGTAATTTGAAACTGGACTTCTACAACTACGTGTATGAATTGCCAGACATCAAGCATAACCACTTTCGCTACGAGTGGCTGTTTGGGTTTGTGAGGAGCTACGACAGCTACACTGGCAAGCACGAGATCGTGTTGAAGTTCGATGACATTCCAGTGACTGATAACTGGGTGACACTGGAGAAGTGTATGTTCCAGGAATGGACTCGAGCCGACATGAGGAGCTTGATGGATAAGCTGAGGAAGCAGGCGGAAGCACATCGAAAGAAGTGGGCAGAGATTCGCCGAAAGCAGAAGGAGGAGGATGAGAAGGAATCGGCTACTGAAATCCAGAGGGTTTGGCGTGGATATCAGGGTAGGGTCTATGGAGACATGCCAGAGTTGACCAGTTGTTCACCTGGGCCTCGTGAGATGGAAGAGGTCTATGGTAGCGACCACCCCAACTGGTCCCCAGAGGATGAAAGTGAAGTAGTGAATAGCTCCTCAGCTCCAGAGCAATATGGGCCTGCTATCCGACCTGAGCAAGAAGCTTGGGTGGAATTCTTCGATGTTCTTTCTCAGCGACCATACTACTATAACAAAACTACTGGATTTAGCACATGGAGTAGACCCGACGGGTTTGTTGATCCTTACAAGGGGGTTCCGCGGTCTGTTGGATGGATGATGAAGTCGCCGGAGGTTCCTCGTGCAGTTAAATTCGTAAAGCCGGGGAAGAAGTGCCGGAATAGGAGGAGGTATCTTCATAAGGCAAGACTTCCCCAGAGGGATCCGGCGAACCATCCTAAGGAGGAGAAATCCATCGCTCCTGTCTGGATTCTTGAGGAAAGAGATTTAAATGACTGTGGAAGAGACAGCGTTCCGATGGAGTCAAGGCATGACGAGCGCCAATGGCAGAGGAATCGTGCGAAGAATCGCTACTGGAACAACGATGTGAAGCATAGTTGGGATTGGCACTATGGTAACACGGAGGCCTGTAAAAGAAGGGCCAAGACAAAGTGGAGGACTGTGAGCAAGAATGGAGACAATCTCCGGGGGACAAGAGGTAGGAAAGGTCAAGTAGCTCAACGTGCGAAGACGCAGGTTCGTAGGAACCGTAGGAGGAAGATGCACAATGACACCAGGAGTGTTGGTCGTGAGGATTAATTTAAAAATAAAAATATAGTATATAACCAAGGGTGTAGCATAATGTAATGCGCTAAGGCGTTAATAAGCCTGATAGAGATCCAAGTTCAAGTCTTGGCGCCCTTTAAAAAGTTGAAATCTTTTTTTTCCTAAGTATCTGGGAAAAATCAAAATTTGATTTAAAGATAAGAGACAGTTTAAGAGTAAAGATGTTACGACCACTGTTTTTGTCACTACTGGTTATGGGGGTAAGTTCGTATAGTATTAAAGATGAAATTGTGAATCCAAGTAATTGGTCACCAAGTGCTAAATGGTTAGGTTTTACAGGTTCTCTGGTAGGCGGTTACTGGTGTGTAACACAACTCCATGCATATTATTGTGCACCATCAGGATTTTATGGTATGATTCAAACAGCCTTGCTGATGAGCAGTCCAGTTTGTAGAACTTTTGTATCAGTTTTGTCTAATATAGATAGTATTTATGGAGCTGTTTGGGGGGGGTTGTTTTTATCAAGTATGTCTTTTCTTAGTGATATATCAAAAAAGTTTTCAAAAAATACCCAGAAAGGTTATGATTAGAGAAAGATTAAAATAGTTTAAAATTATTTTTTTAAAATTTGATTTAAAGTCTTCTGGGAATTAATAATGTGAGATTAATGTGTATGAGAAGACCTTTAAGGTTAACTATAAGAAGAGAAGATAGTTATAGAGCTATAAAGGAGGAGGTAAAGTATGCAGAAGTGAGACTATTTAGGGGTTGTATAAGAAATATAAAGAAAGATGACCATATATATTTGTCACATAATGGAGAAAATGTGCTAATTCATGTAGATAGATTAAAAATTTTCCCAAATATAGATAATATGTTAAAGAATGATTTAGTAAATATAGCTACTGGATTAGTTAATAGGAAAAAAGATAAGAAATTCTATGAACAGTTCTATAATAAAAATGAGATGGAAAGTTACAATGTTGCAGTAATTTTCTTTAGATTAGTTTAAATTGAGGAAGTTTAGTGCGGTTAAAATAAATAAAAAAAACATAGTATATATCTAAGGAAGATATCTATCTAAAGTTATATCACTCTTAATAAATATAACAGGTGCAAACTTGGTATCAAACCTTATAAAAAAAAATTTGATTGAAAATTTTTCAAACATTATTGAAGCAGCTTCCAGGTGAGGGGAAGGTAATAAAAATTGCCCGTCTAGCTCAGTCGGTAGAGCGCAAGGCTCTTAACCTTGTGGTCGCGGGTTCGAGCCCCGCGGTGGGCATAAAGCAACGTGGCGCAGAGGGAGCGTGTCGGGCCCATAACCCGAAGGACGTAGGATCGAAACCTACCGTTGCTACTTTAAGACTTGCAAACAGCAATACAAAACTCTTTTGACTTTTAATCAAACGGCCCCTGTTCGATTCAGGGGGAGGCGGAAACCTTCCTTGGGAGGCGGAAAAAATAAATGCAAGTCGTCTTTGCCTCGTTAGCGCAATTGGATAACGCGCCGGTCTTCTAAACCGGAGATTGCGGGTTCGAGTCCCGCACGAGGTATTAATTTAAAATTCTAAATCACACTAACAGCAAATTCTCAACTACCACTATAAGGTCGAGGTCGTGGGATCGAAACCCACCATGGGCTAAAGCCTGTGTAGCTCAGAGGAAGAGCGCGTATGAAAATAGTGTGATGTCATCTGCACCAATAGTCCAGTGGTTAGGATACTCGCCTTCCAAGCGAGTGGCCCGGGTTCGATTCCCGGTTGGTGCATAATAAAAGATTATCTAACAGCAATTCTCAAATGTTAACTATTATAACCTATAAAGATAATCGTTCAGCTGGGATTCCCGAGTGGTCAAAGGGGACGGTTTTAAGCACCGTTGCGTTAGCTTCGTGGGTTCGAATCCCACTCTCAGCATAAAGGAAAGACATTCTCCTACGGCAAAGAATTCAATTCTCCCACATAGTCTAGGCGGTTAGGATAGCTGGCTTTCACCCAGCAGACCCGGGTTCGAGTCCCGGTGTGGGAATTCCGCTCCATTAGCTCAGTTGGTTAGAGCGTCGTGCTTATAACGCGAAGGTCGCGAGTTCAAGCCTCGCATGGAGCATCTTCTAAGACCATCTAACAGCAATTATCAAATGTTAACTATTATAACTTATAAAGATGGTCGTTCAGCTGGGATTCCCGAGTGGTCAAAGGGGACGGTCTTAAGCACCGTTGCGCAAGCTTCGTGGGTTCGAATCCCACTTCCAGCATTTTAAAGGTATCACACAGCAATTATTATAATTATTTTAACAATTATTCAATTTGATACCTGAATTAGATATTAGCTATTATCTAATATGCTTTCATAGCTCAGCAGGCAGAGCGAGCGGCTGTTAACCGCTAGGTCATAGGTTCGAACCCTATTGAAAGCGCTTCTTAAAATTACTTCTAGCTCCATTAGCTCAGTTGGTTAGAGCGTCGTGCTTATAACGCGAAGGTCGCGAGTTCAAGCCTCGCATGGAGCATCTTCTTAAATTCGAATCCTTTTTTTGCCTCGTTAGCGCAATTGGATAACGCGCCGGTCTTCTAAACCGGAGATTGCGGGTTCGAG
>PCCK01000072.1 GCA_002731695.1 Porticoccaceae bacterium | reverse complement strand
TACGCTGTGTATTTGCGATGAGCGATTGAAACATCAAACGTGATGTTTTTGCTTTGGCGAAAATATGCCTTAATGGTGTGCGCGAGCATAAAACCACTCATAAAATCGTGGTTTGACGGGCAGAAAATAATTTCAACATCGGCCAAAGGTAAGCACTTCTCAATTGCGCGCACGTACATATCCTTAGCGGCCAAGAAAGCTTCGTGCCAGCTTCCACTAACATCGACTCCTGTGCCTGCCGTAGTGGTGTTTCTAGGGCTATCTATGTGCAAGCAATCATTGCCAATCACAAAGATAATCTTATCCAAAGGAAACCCGCTTGCTTTCTGAATTAGCGAGTCAATCCCGGTGTCTACGATTGAGACCGCTTTCTTGATGTCGTAGGATTCTCCGGCCTCGGAGTTGGTTGCATACTTACCGACATGAATGTCAGCCGGATCTAAAATCAAACAGTGCGGGTTTTTAACCTTTGCGCGCTTAATCTTCCGCATCTTTGGCGAATACCTTTGAACGTCCTTGATGATGGGATCAAAAACGTCTTCTAGCTGTAACCCGTCTGTCTTGCTAAAGATCGAAAACTTCTCACTCTTATACCAGAAATGCTTTACATTAGACAATGGTAGCCCGGCCTCGTCGCATTGATTGACAAGCTCGCTCGCCACGCCCTTCTTGCGGAGCTGCTTTATAAGGGCATACTCGTCTTCGCTGAGTCTTAATCTTGGAACCTTCATAATTTTAGTTTTTTGCGCGTCCTTTCCCAAGCCGGGAAAAATACCTCGTCCATACACCGAACAACGGCCTCTTGTTCATACCTGTCACACCAGCCAACCCCAGACAATAGCAGTGAGGCTTCAACCATTTCATGGCGCAAGGTTAAAGCTAACTCTTTCCCGGCAATGCTAGAGTTAAGCAAAATGATGCGCTCATCGTGCCGATACTGGCCATAACAATCATCCAGCGCCTGCCTTTTGATGGCAATGCGATGCCCTGCAATTGTTACTGATTTAGGAATGGCCATGATAAGAGGCACTCATCAAGTAGCTAACAAAAACCCCCGACCAATTAAGGCCGAGGGCTTCCGTTATTACTACACACTACTATGAACACAGATCCAGAGAAGACAGAAGAGATTAAACATGATTTTTATTGTGTGGCAATCAAAAAAAACCCCCTCTCTGCACACAAAAGACAGAGAGAGGGTAAAGAATCAAAACGGATGTTAGGAGACAGTCACGTTGAGACGGGCAGCAGCGGCAGCGTTATTAACGAATGCGGCTTCAGTCCACTCAGTAATTACTTTCTCACCAAAGTCTTTCTGAACAACGCGAACCCCACCAAATGGGTTGTTACGAACCCGGAAGGTCTTGAATGCAGAAGGGTCAAACATATCAACCGACTCGCTTGAGTAGTAGATCCAAACGTCAGAAGTGAGAGCGTTAGCTTTTGCACTTGTCTGGCGAATCTTAGAATCAAACACAGATGTGGACATCATGCACTGAGTGTCTGGGTTCAAGAAGAGAGATCCGATTCCACCAATCTGAGGAGCAGCGGTTACAGAACCGGGGTAGCGATCAATTACAGATGGGCTGTTTTTAAATGCTTCCCATGCGCCAAGGTTGAAAACAACACGGTTAGGAAGGAGACCAATTGAGTCAGCGATCTCTTTCATCTTCTCATCAATTGCGCTGATTACGTCAGTTGAAGATCCCCAAGTCTGAGCAGCAGCAGAAACGCCAGCGCGCAGAGTGGTGAGGGTCTCATTAAGGCGAGAGTTGCCAGCTTGAGAAACAAGGTTGCGGACGCGAGCCTCACGAAGAATGCGAGAACCTTCGCCAGTGGTGGCGCGGTCAAGCTCGTGATTGTCGATCATGTCATGCAGAGCGTAAGGCTGAAGGCTCACGTTGATGCGCTCACCGTCAGTTACAACAGCGGAAGAGTCACCACCGATTGCGCGGCGGGCATCTGGAGTCTGGAAGCCGGAACGTTGTCCGTAATCGATGATTGAAAACTCGGCGGCTCCGGTTGGAACGACTGGGGCGAGGAAATCAGCGACTGGGCTGGAGGTGTCTTGGAAGAGTCCTTTAGCGAACTGGTTCAAGACTGAGATATTTGCGGAAGTAGCCATTTTTTTATTTAGTCAGATTTTACCTTAGAATTAAGCTGTGGGCTTGTTGCTTTGTCCGAGAACAACTTTGATTAGAGCGCCTTGTGCGGCTGCTGCTTCAAGAGCAACACCTAAAACGTGCTTACCACTTGTTGCAGTTGCAGCGCGACCAGCGGCGGCGGGCATAAGTAATGCTCCAAGTGCAACAGCAGCGTGAGCTTCAACGAGAACAACCGCACCAGATCCAGAAACTGCAACAGCAGCTTGACCATCAGCAGAAGCGTCTTCTGTAATTACTCCAAAAGCCACGTCAGTGTTGGCAGCAGTTACAACAGTTTTTCCGGCGGTTAGCTTCACAACCTTGCCTTGGGCAATTGCAGAAGCTCCGTTATCAAAGGCCAAGATTGGGCCATCATTTGCAAGGGGCATAATATTTTTTAGTTTTAGTTCTTAAATAGAGTTTAGAGGCCAAAGGCTTCGGGGTCAATTTGAGCAGCAAGCTCCCATTTAACATCGAAAGAAGCGTTGTCGCCACATTGGTCAGAAGCTTTTGCCATAGCAGCTTCAATTCTGACTTCTGAGCTACCAGTCTTTTCTCCGCTTGCTTTTACAATCGACTCTTCAAGTCCGGCGTGAATTTTTGGCAGCTTGGAAAGGATCTCTTCAGCAAAGTCATCTCCTGCTTCAATCTTTTCGATAAACTTGGTTTTAGTGTCCTCGTCTTTTGGAGCAATGCGGCCTTCAGAGACGGCAGCTTTGACAAGTGACTCAGCGCGGGACTTGTTAGCCTCGGCAGCTTTAGCTTGAAGCTCGTCGCGCTCTTCTGTGATTTCTGCAAGAGAAGCCTTAGCGGTCTCGGCGTCACTCTTGAGGGCTTCGATGGCGGCAACAGCGGCGGCCTCGGCGGTTTCGGTTTCCGGCTCAATTGAGAGAGCGGCAAGAATAAGATCAGACATTTTTTTACTTGTATCAGTTATTTCCGCTTCCTGTTCGGATGCAGCTATACGAGGAATCTCTCGAAAGGCTGGTTCGTTGACCAGCGCCCCTAGTGGTCCCCGTTTTGGTAACCCGGCAGGCACTCCATCCTTGCCAAGCAAGAAGGTAGGGGAGAAATACGAATAGTCTTTTGATTCGATTGCTTTGCGGCCTGCGCCAGTCCATTCAATTTCGGCCATCAACCCCTCACCTTGAACGTAATAGAAGCGTTTTGGTAGCGCAGAGGCTGGTCCTTTGTCGTTGTGATCAAAATCAAACACTGGGCGCACATTGGCGGCAAGCCTTTGCTCTAGGTCTCTCTGGAACGTTGCGGCAACTTCTTCGCCATAATACGCCTCCATCTTAACCTCAACGTTTTTAGGCTTACCGTTGACGCTTGGCGTAATTGTATGAGATCCCTCTGGAATGTAAACGATTGAGGCAATTTCCCCTTCTTCCGGCAAAGAGTAATCAAGAGCGCAAATCAGCATTTCATTAGACAATGGCTAAAAGCTCTTTGCTGGCGACCTTCTTATCTGGTCCCCGATTCTAAATCATCAATGATTGTGAAATTAATCGTCATCATAGAAGCTAGACCAGATCTAGCATCTTCCTCAGATACACCTAAATTGATAAGCTTATCAACAGCGGCCTCAAAATCGACGACCTTAGCAAAAAAGTCATCATAGATTTTAGTCATTGCCTTATCTAACTCTTCCTCATCCATCCTCGTTTAGTGAATATGTTTGTAATTGCCTTTGATATGGGCGCAAAATCCTCATCGCTCCAGTGACCAAGCTCTTTATCGTTTCTCATTCTGGCTTCTGCAATCATTACTTCGTCGCCGCTTTGTTCTGCAATCCATTGAGAATAAGCCCTAGCCCAACCTTCATGCATAGACAATAAGTATTTTTTGTATCCTTTAGGGGCTGTTGCTTGTTCAATTCTAGAATATCCTTCGGATTCTACATAAGCTTTTCTAAATTCAGCAAATTCCGGCCCATATGATCCCCATGAGCTTCTTAATTTGTAATCTTTAATATCACCAAATAACTTAAAAAATTCTTTTGCGTCATATTTGTGATCTTTTGGGTTAAACGCTTGGTGATCAATCCAATGGCCTATTTCATGCGCTGTAGTAATTTCAGTTCCAGAAATACCACTCAACTGAATTTCTAAAGCTTCTCCAGACTTTAGGTAAGTGTATTTACCTCTATATCTTTTTGATCTTGTTTGAATAAATTCTATTTGTTCTAAAGGGCCATCACCATGAACTTTTTCGATTGCCCCTAACGTTCTTTGTTTTATAGCGTCAACCCTTTTAGTAACTCCTTTTTTGTTTATTAGCTTGTCAGCAAAGTTACTTCCTCCAGAAGCTGGTGAGTCTTGTGTAATTAGTTGGATAGTCTCGCCTTTATCCTCAACCTGTAAACCTTGCGCAGCTCTGCGACCTCTCTCGGCTGCGTCTGGCGCTTCGTATCCTCGCAGCTTAAGCAAAAGCTTACGTTTTAAATCAGGATCAGCAGTTTTAACAAGAGCCCCAAGTTTTGAGTTTAGACCTCGTTTTGTGTCTGGCTTGATCTTCTCAACTGGTAGACCGAGGGCAATAGCCTCTTCTCGGTCAACGTCTTGCAAGCCCATCCCGCTGTTAAATCCAAACGGAGCCCAAGGAACGCCAAAGCCTCCAATTTTAGGATCGTTCTGGTAGTTGCCCCAATACTCAATGTCTGATTTTAGCCTGACTTCTCCCTCGCTTAGAGCGTGGCGCGGCCTTTTGACTCTGACAATCCGATCGCGAACAAATCTTTGAGCGGGAAACCTTTTTAGAATTGCCGGGGATTGCCCCTGCTTCCATTGTCCAAAGCCGTAAGCTTGTCTCAGGTTTGTTTCATAGATAAGCCTTAAACGGCTCTCAGAACGCAAATCAGTGATTTCTTTTTGATCTACATCAAAGAATTCTTCTTCGCCGGAAACCATCGACTCTTGAATCATAAACTCGCGCATTCTTCGCACAAATGTAGCCCGGTCGCCTCCGCTCAACATCCGCACAGTTTTACCGTCTGGGTCAATGACTTCCTTGGTTGCTAGGTCTAAAGTGTCTAAAATAAATTTCTTTGCACGGTTAAGAAACCGCATATTTTCGACGTTAGCAGAAAAAAATGATCTCTGATTGACCTCTTTCTCGAAGCCTCGCCAAAGATCAGGATTCCATTGAGATGCCGGGACAACAGACCGCCGCTCAAGCATCTTTACAGCTTGCTCAAATGGAAGTGGTTTAATGATCATAATGATTCAATTTTGTCAGCAAATGCGCCCATCCATCCTTTAGTGAATGAGTCTTCTAACAAGTCTCTATCGGGTAGTGCTCCGGGCCAAGGTTTTTGTGTTACCTGTTTGACTAGCGCATAAACGGCGCGAATGCCACCGCCTTCTGTTTTCTCAAACAGCGCCTTTTTACCCATTACGCGAAAAAGTAAATTGCCAGTTGCTGATTCATAATCTCGCGCCCTTCTGCCAACTGCTTCAGAAACCATTGGAATGGTTAAGGCTTTGGCCCTTTTAGGCGTAATAGTCCCACCTGTGACTTTATGAGCGTAAAATGGCGCACTGTTGCGAATCGTTGCGCCTTGTTTGCTGGCGCTTACAAAATTCCACCCCAGCGTTATATTTTGCGCAAAATCTCCTGACCTGCGCCCCGGTCCCGCTAAGTAATTTGACCCCCTCCAACCGTTTTCACTGTTAAACCCCCTGTGATAATCAATTGAAGCATTTGTTGCGGATCTCGCCCCGACCTCATTTAACTCAGATATTTCCCTACCATCTAGTAAGGCAATCATTTTTTTTAGTGCCGGGCTTGCGTTGTCCGTTACATCTACACCGACATTAATCATTTTTCTCGTAGCGTTCGACGCTCCCGGCAAGCATTGCTGTGCCGATTGCTGCATCAAGAGAGTCTTGCAACACTTCAACGTTCAACGAATCAAACAACTCAGGAAGCTGGTTTTGCGCTTCAATAAGTGCCTTAGTAAAGTCCTCATCAGTCACATTCTTAGACATAGCTAAGGCTGCAAGGCGATCAAAAAACGGTTTGACAGGCTTAACCCATTCCTGAGTTACGCCAGTCAGATCCTCAAGCACGTTTGCGCTTAGTTTGTCAATAGTCGTCGGAAAGTCCTCTTCACTGGCTTTCACTTGCACAGGAAGAGTTTCCAGCCGTCCCTTTGTTTCATGGGAAGCCAACAAAGCCTCTGTCTCAAGTTCTCCTTGAGCACCATCCGGGCTCGGCTGAAATAGATCGTCAGACTGTGGGTCTGGTGCTGGGACTCTGTGGCGCTCGTGTAACCATGATTTTTCGACTGGCAAGCCCATGTCTTTAAACAATACGCGATCCCGCTCGGCCATTTCTTTCTCGTTTCGTGAACGCTCAAAGTCTGCTCTGATCGTAGGGATCTCGCTTGAATCGCCATAATTAAGCTGAATTAAAGACGGTAACATCTGTTCGTTTAAGATGTCCGCAACAAACTCAGCAACTCCTTCAATAACGCCAGATCTAACCCCTTCGTGAACTTCGCCAAGGGCTCGGCTTCCGCTGCTACCTACGTCAGTCGTTAACGTTTGACCTAGAATGAAGGTATCACACTGGCGATCTGCCATCTCAATCAATTCCTTTTGTGGGAGTGACGATGCTGATTTGCTTGCGTCTACAAAATTGAGCTTGGTGTTTTCCGGGAACGCTCCCCATCCTGACGATCCAATAGTCTCAAGCATTGAGCAGACTTTTGCCTTGTCATTAGGGTCAGAATAATTTGCCCAACGGAATGGGACGCCGTAAAGCTGAGAAAACTGCAATAACCACTTTAAACCAAAGGTTGCGGCGAGCCAGTAACCAGTGAGAGCCCTGAGAGGAGCGGCAATTGATTGATGCCCCGGATGGCCTGAGTTAACAGCTAAAAGAAAGCGATGCTCAGGAAAATCGACGTAGTTTGTGCCGTAATACTGACCATCAGGAGAGAACATTAAACGATCTTCTCCTTCAGTCTCAATTGGGTAACCGTAAAACCTTGGAGGACAAACCTTCGCGGCTCTAGGGCAAATAGAATCATATTTCTGGCTCCAACGCAGCTCGACCACTTGATGACCTGAGAAATAACCAAACGCCAAATCCTCAATCAACCCTTTGTTGCCTCGCTCACCGTATGCTGGCCTCGGCGTCATGTCTTGCAGCGATTTTTCCGCTAGTGCCGCTTTTTCAATTGCAGATTCTTTTGGCTGTTCGCCTCGCTCACAATATGGATCAAACGACCAAGGTGCTTTTTTAACTTCCCGGAATACCTCAGACAGATTCTTCTGCAAGCGCGGCCATGTGTCGATCATAGCTTGAAATAAGAGCTGTTGACGCTGCAAATCACCTGTCAGAGCGCCTGCTAGGGTGTCCCTAACGTCTCCGGGTAGCTGTTCCCGCTCAATTAGCTCAAGCAATCTGTCTTGCGCTTTAGGTGCAACGATAGGATCAAAATCACCACTTTCCAGAGTATTTTCTTTCGCTTCAACAACTTTGCTTTTATCACGTCGAGAAGGAAATGCGGCCCTAATGAGCGATCCATAGTTCATCAAAAAACGATGTCAGACAGAGCCCAAGCGGTCGCGTCTGGGATGTGGTCCCCGTTTCCTATTATTACAACGATATGAAACATTTTAAATTTAACGATGGAGGAAGGCAAGCTTGTGGGTTTTACAATACTAACGATGCGTGTGTAAGAGCTATGGCGATCGCTTGCCAGATTAATTATGTGAAGGCTAGGAAGATATGCAAAGAGGCGTCAGCATTTGGAGAAATGCAAAGCCGCGCAATTGCAAAAGGAGTTTACAAGCAAGACTTTGAAAGCGCCTTGATGAGTTTAGGTTGGAAATATGTTGAAATCCCAAGGGTTAAGGGGAAAAGCACACAAGTCGCTGATTTACCTAAAGGGCGCTTTGTTGCAGAAATGACTAATCAGTTTGTGGCGGTAATCGACAACGTTGCTAACGACACGGCTGATTGCTCTCATCGCGTTATTAAGGGTTATTGGAGGCCATCAAAGTAATCAACAATAGCGCGCGCATAAACGTCAGCCAATAAACTGTGTTTGGTCTCCATTAGTATCCATTCCTTTGGAGAACTGCCAAAAAAAGGCTCACAGATTACGGCAGGTGGTGGCACGCTGCGCAGAAATCCAGCTCCTCGGCCATCCCCCTCAATTGGCTTTATCCCTCGGTCTTTCTGCACCTTAATGGTTTGAGATTGGGATTTTCGGAAACACTCAGCTAACCTTCTGCCGTTATTGCTGGCGTAATAATACAGGTATTCGTATCCCTCTGCTTTAGTGCTTGAGTAACTATTAAAGTGCAGCTCTATTGCAATGTCGCATTTCTCTTTACTAACGCTCTGACCTAACCAGTCCATTGCTTGGTTATAGCTTTCTACCGGGTAGTCATCAAAAATAACCGATTGAATGCCTTGATGCCTAAGATGGTTTTGCAATAGATCCGCAATCTTTTTATTGTAACGCCATTCATCTACACCACCAACAGACAACGCCCCTTTGTCGCCAATTCGGCTATGACCAACGCAAATAGCAACACGCTTTAACTTCTTGGCTTTCTTGCGCTTTGCCGCAATCGCCACCTTGTAAGCAGTGATTAACTCAAGAATCTTGTCAAGTATTTGGCTTGGTCTCATTTACCTATGATGATGGCGCGTCGATAGCTGTAATCATTATGAAACTTCTGACCTCGACCCGGCAAAATCCCTTCTTGAAACTGATAAAATTGCCCTTCAATCAACGTGATTGTTGGAGGATCATAAAGGGCGCTTTCGTTCAGCTTTGAGCCTCCTACCAAGGCGCTCGATCCGCAACTTTGCAGCAGGAGAGCCATCAGCGGCAAGCCTATCAATTTCGTCTTCAATATCATAAACAAGCTTTCTTTCTTTAAGCTTAACAAGGCAAATCCAGCTTTGTAAAGCAACAGTAAGCAGCTTGATCACTTCTTGGCGTTAAAGACATTGAGGGCCAAGAAATCAATTACTTTGTATATCTTCTTAATAAACCCGTCATCTTTAGGAGTGGGCGTCAAAGCGGCAATTGCAGAAGCTGCTGCAATTACTGCTGTAACAACTCCAAAAAGCTGGTCTTTGTTTTCTATAATATATTCAATCATTTCTTTTTCCTTCGTTTTTTAAAATTGTCCCAAGTGTTGAGGAGGGACAAAACCCCAATAATTAAACCAATCACCGCTGATACAAAACCAATCCCGGTTTCAAAGTGATTAAAATACGCGCTTAAAGCCGACCAGCTAGATGCAATCATTCCGGTTACAGGATGCGTGAGGTGTTGGTGCATTTTAAAGTTCTTTTAGTGGCTCTGGCTTAATTGCTAAAAACTCCAGTTGCGTCAACTCCTGCACACCATCAACGCCGTCAAGCATTGCGTCATCGTTAGCGGTAAACCTCCAACAGTCGATAGCTATGAGTCGTCCACTGCCGTCGGTAGCTTCGGAAAGGTTTTTGACAGGAGGTAGGCCCGTAAAGGTGTTAGGGGTCGGGTATCCTCGGTCAGCGTCTACGGCTGCAACAAGTCCCGTGTAGAGTTCGTCAGGCTGAACCACGTAATACCGGAAGCCCGTGTCGGCTCGGGATTGCTCAATGTCAGTTAAGGGTGCGTCAGGG
>PCCK01000071.1 GCA_002731695.1 Porticoccaceae bacterium | reverse complement strand
GCTTCTGATAAGATTCTGGCGGAAGTGTTACATATCGATCAGTAGCCTCATCGTTTTCAAAATAATCATGATCATCGTTAATAAAATAGCTTGGGGTACTTCGAAGCGCAGTTCCATATAATGGGGTAATCTGTTCACCCGCGACTATTTTTAAAATCTCTTCATTAGTGCCACCATAGGCTGGAGCCCTCCGATCGAGCATACCCACGGCATTATAGAGTCCCGCTGAAAACTCTCGTATACCTAGCGTACTAGATTCCAGCCACGTCCTCTGGTCCCAGTAAACATGATCACCAATCGCGATCATCGCATGCGGTTTAAAGGACAATCCGCGCTGAAGTAGTCGACGACGAGTACTCTGAGGCAAAAAGGCGGAGTGTTCTCCCTCACTCATCAGAGGATGCCCCCCTGCACAAGTAAATACCAGTAAACGCAGGTGCTCTGGTTGGCTGGCAGGATCAGGCATGGTAGACAGAAACCAAGGATCGGTTAACTTAGTCTCGCCCTCCATCAGAGCTAATTCATAGCGAGCGTTCGGTTTCAAGCCTTTAGCGTCGAAAGCAAAACCACGGCCTTTAGTATCCGTCGGACGGCCATTAATTTTTTTGCCACCAATCGAAAGCATAGCATCGTTAATTTGCCTCGAAAAAACGGCCTTAAGAGAAATACGAGAGTGATTCGCCGATGGAATTAAATGCTCAACCGGCCCTGCTTTCCAATTCTGATTTGACAAAGAACTGGAGGCACCAGTTAAGGCTGATAGAGCGATAGAGCTTTGTAAAAACTGTCTGCGATCCATATTCATTACATTTCACTCCTCTAACTCTCTTTACCCTTGCTCAGTCTTACTTATATCCAACACATTTACGCTGGTCAACCTAATTTAGGGATTCGCCCACTTTTATTGACGATTACACCCGCGCCTTTTTTAGGCTTAAAAAAATACAATAGATTAGGGTCGGTGACCGACCTTAACAGGTGCCTTTTGAGTAACAAATAAACTTCCAAAATAAAGATGCTTAGACGAAAGCATGATTTTTAATTTTCTCTACTATCGTTATTCACTGGATCGCTTTCTGCCCCTTGGCAGAAAGCATGAACATTTCGGAATCGGTAATTATTCAGGATCTAGCCAAAGTAATAAACGAAGCCAGCGAGATATGATTAAGGTCTTTATGAGCCATAACTCTGGGTTACTTTGAATCGATAGCTATTTCCATCTCAATGAGCTATCTTCCAATTAGTCACAATAAAAGATAATAAAATATGCTTTAGCAAACTCAAAATTAGCTTCTTGGGTCATAAAACGGACCTTTTGTAAAGTTTTATCTCTTCAATGTCAAAATTTTATTAAGACGGTCTTAAACAAGCAATTAAGGAACATAGTGCAGGGTTTGACAGGTTTTATAATTATCGTCGAGCGTATATTTACTGAGTCTTCGCGCAAAGTCTTTTTTTTAATGTGGCTTACAGCGCTTACATCATCCTTCTGTCTGCCTGTTTTGGCAGATTTATCTCACCGTAAGACAAAACTTGAAGTCGTTATAAAAGACCAAGCGGGTCAGCCACTTCCTGACGCACTTATTACTGTTAAAATGAAGAAGCATGCTTTTAGATTTGGAACACAAATTCGAGATCACCTTGTAGCGATTTCGGAGGAAGAATTTCAGGTTTTGAGTACTCGAGAAAAACAGGCGTTGATGGATCCTGCCACAGAAGAGCTGGGATTAGCCGCACATACACCTTCATGGCAAGATGCCGAAAGATACAGAAAGGTTCTATGGGACAACTTCAATCATGCGATACCAACTAATGGTATGCAGTGGATCCAGTACAACAACCGGGGACCTGAGATAGTTGACAAAGTCGTGAACCTGCTGAAGGCAAAGCAATTCACTGTAAAAGGACACTCCGTTGTGTGGCCAAGAGATCGATGGCCAACCCCGGACCAATTCCGCTCGAGCGTAAATCAGATTAATCCCTCGATCTTTTACTATCAATTATTGTCCGATCGCCTCGAGGATTCGGGTATTCTTGGTCGATTTAGTGATTTGGGTGTTGGACCCACTATTACTGATTGGGATGTGCTAAATGAGCCTATGAATAACAGTTATTATGCTGACGTCTTCGTGGATGCAGGGTTTTATTCATCGAATACAGAGACATTTGCAGATTTTTTTAAAAGGGCTAAGGGTGTTCGTCCTGATGCAACTCTGTCAATAAACGAATATGGCATATTGAATGCCCCGAATGACAACAATGCGAGGGCTTATAGAGATTTTACTGCTGATTTATTAGCGGCGGGAGCGCCGATTGATGTCATAGGAGTTCAAGCTCACATGAGCCGGAGTAATGTAGATAAAGCTTCCATGTTACGGCGTATTAATATCCTTGCGGAGACGGGTTTGGATATTGAGATCACGGAGTTTGATACCCGTGATGATTCTTCACAACTCACACCAGCGCAACAAAAACAGATCTTTAGAGACCTTTTAGAGGCGGCATTTGAAAGTAAGTCGGTGATTGGTTTTTCTATGTGGGGATTTTGGGACAGAGGTCACTGGAGGGGTAATGGTCCCCTTTTTGACGCTAATTGGGAGGTGAAGGATGAGGCGTCTCCGTGGTTTGAGTTGGTTAGAGATGAATGGATGACCAGTTATAGTAACGTGGTGCCCGATGAACAGGGGCGATGGGTAGCTGCGGAGCAGGTTTTTAAAGGCGTATATGATTTTTCGGTTACTGTGGATGGTGTCACTACGGAATTTACAGACTACACGATAGAGAATGATACTGAGCTTGAACTTGTTATTGAGAACGTAGCGGCACAGCCTATGCGGGATAGTGATTCTGATGGAGATGGGATTAGTGATGCTCAGGAAGTTCTTGATGGCACCGATCCGTTAGATAAGCACAGTTGTGTCGACTGCTCACAACCCGTTTCAGGTATTGCCTATCACTGGCATAACCACGCGTTGCTTTCTTCGGTAAATGTCAGTCTGATTGGTTTGGCTGATGGTGCTGAGAGTGGTTTTTCAGAGGCTACGATGTCCGACTCTTTGGGAGGTTATACCTTTTCTCAAAGTTATTCTGGCAGTAATTCTTTAGCTGTGAGTAAGGACATTACGTCTGATGAGTCTGGGAGCGTTATAAGTTCGGCTGATGCCTTGGCAGCGCTTAAGATCGCGGTGGGAATAAATCCTAATACTGATCCTGATGGGGAAGGGCCATTAGAGGTCTTGCCGGTATCGCCATATCAATACATTGCGGCGGATATTAACATGGATGGGCGGGTGACCTCTGCTGATGCGTTGGCGATCTTGAAGATGGCGGTTAATCTTGGGACTGCTGAATCGAGACGATGGGTATTTGTTGCGGAGGATTATGATTTCTGGGATAACGAGTCAGAAAGCTTTCAGATGGCTCAAAGCGATGTGAGTTGGGATTCTGATGGAGTGGTCTTAAACGATCCGGAGAATAGTGTAAAGAATCTTGTTGGTGTTCTGATGGGCGATGTAAATGGCAACTGGAATGCACCCGAGGGCAGTGAAATAGTGGCTGAGGGTTATTTTAGTGATCTAGTCGCATCACAGGGCGGATCTACCGAACAATGGGGACTCAGGGAAAGTACGAATTCATCACCGAATGACAGTTCGTTATCCGACAATGCCGATCCAAATGAAACATCCTCTACTCAGATGACTAAACATTGGTTTCAAGATTACTCAGGTTCTCAGGAGGAGTCTCATGGACACTTCATACTTGCAACGTCGGATGGAGGCTTTGTTCAGGTTGGCGAGACTGGATTTATTCCATTGGGAGCCAAGATCTTGGTTATAAAAGTTGATAACAGTGGTGCACTGCTATGGCGGAAGGAATTTGGTGACCTTGGGCATAATTTAGGAAATTCGGTGATTGAGACAGGTGAAGCATACTGGGTGGTAGGATCAAAAGATCAAGATAGCGTTTTGCTGAAACTCGATAAAGATTCAGGGGATCTTTTAATTGAGCGAACGGTTGATCTGGGGGGAAGTGATGCAATAGAGGCGCTCATAAGGACTTCAGAGGGCTTCATCGGGGTCGGTTATCGTTATGCAGTCGACACAGACAATACATTCTTCACTGAGGGCGAGGGTGTGATGGTCTTTTTTGACCATCAAGGAAATAAGTTGAGCGAAAAAGACATAAGCAACTATCTCGCTCATGGATATCGAGTGCAACAGTTCAACAATTCATACTATGTAGCTGGCTTAACGCAGGATGCGCAGGATTATGCACTTCTTAAGTTTGATACTGAAAATCAATTAGTGTGGTCGAAAGTGATCGGTGGTGCTGATTCGGATCACAACTTTGGAATGGATATTTCGGATGACGGATCTATCTATCTATCAGGACATACTCTATCTGGAGTCGAAAATTGGGATACTTATACTGTGAAAGTTGATCAATCGGGGGAGGTTCTCTGGGAGAAAAAACTCGGCAATCCCAGAGAATTTGACGCAAGATATGTGCATGACGAGGCGTGGGATGTGGTAGTCGGCAAAAATGGAAATGTATTTGTAATTGCCGGAACTGGGGACGAGTATCAGAGTTACTCCTCATGTAATAATCAAGGATGCTCTGATCAATGGCTGGCATATCTCATTCAGCTAGACAAAGATGGGAATTTGGTATCGCAACAAACTTTTTCTGCCCCTAACGGAGGTGACTGGGCTGGTGAGGCCATCGCCGCCGTTGTGGATGGCGGCTTGATGATCGGTATTGACAATGGGCAGTTTGGATTTTTAAAACTTCTCCCTCCTAAAGAAAATCCAGACACCATCCCCAAACCGACGCTAGTCCTGTATGGTCAATTAAAAGGTAAAGTTACGGAACCCTTTTCTTTGTACTTGTCTGTAGATGGAGTGGTGGCGGAACAGCTACCAGTCGATCGGCCTGGTGAATTTAATTTTTCTTACGAATTTCAAAATGGAGATCAATATTCGGTCGATTTGTCTGAGTTAGACGCTAACACCAATTGTGAGATCATAAACAAGCAGGGATTCTTTTCTGACATTATTGTTACGGATCTCACCGTTTACTGCATTGAGACTCCGCCCTGTGGGAGTACTGGCGCAGATACAGCTGAACCAGCTGATTTGTCTGGGACTAACTTGACAGGCATTGCTGATCTAGTTGAATCGATCCAGTGCTCTGACGAGTCATGGCGGCAGCAAGCTCGACAGCGAATTGCCAGCTACAGAATGTCATCATCGGACATTCTGGTACTAGACGAAGATGGAGTGCCGCAAAAAAATTTAGAGATAAATTTTCGGTTGGTAAACCATGATTTCGGTTTCGGAGGTCAAGTCGAATCTAAACTTTTAGCGGGGAATTCGACCGACCCTGTCCATCCGTCGCCCGATTTATATAAGAAAACGTATGTTGATTTTGGTTTCAACCGGGCTGGATTGATAAACGGGCACAAATACAAGTTACGGAGATTTCTTACTTCCGAAGCTGAGGAGGCTACTGATTGGTTAAGAGCCAATGATATTCCTCTCAGGGGCCATACTTTGGTGTGGCCCGATTTCAACAACATGGAGCCCCTTATATCGGTATCCGACCAGACTTTAATCTCTCAGTATAATTCGGATTTTATCGTTTTGGAGTCAGATATCGCACCAAGTAATTTGGCACCGGATCAGCTTCTAATTTATATCGATTACATAATAAATTTTCAAATTGAAAAATGGCCTAATTTAACGGAATGGGATGTTGTTAATGAGCCAATGCACAAAGGTGAATTGAGCACATCCGTAAATGCTGTCCTAGAGGATGGCATTACAGCTGAGGTGTCTTGGTTTCAGAGAGCGGAGAGTCTTGAGCCAAATGCGAAAATGTTCATCAATGAATACCAAATGATCTCAAATTCTCGAAATAGAACTATTCCAACTGATTTGTCGGACTTCAAGGCAAGAATTAATACTCTTTTGGCAAGAGGAGCGCCCATTGAGGGTATCGGATTCCAGAGTCGTTTCTTTTCTGACGTACCGCCTCAAAGAATTATAGACCGGCTAGAGTATTTTAGTGATCTCGGGCTTCCGATTGTTGGTACTGAATTTGAAATAAAAGGAGAGACTGTCACTGAGGAAGATGTTCGAGTCATTATGATGGAGAGAGCATTGACTCAGTATTTTAGTCACCCAAGCGTCACATCAATCTACATTTATACGCTTTTCGAAAACAGTAAAGTTAGTTCCAGTGATGTTCCTTTAGAGCGGCATATGGTAGACAGGTTTGGTATACCGAATTCAAGGGGGAGACTATGGTTATTTCTCACAAAGCAACATTGGAATACTGATATCACGACGCAGTTGGACCGTCATGGCAGGTATAATTTGACTGGTTTTAAGGGCGAGTATGAGGCAAGAGTTTTTTCTGAGGAGGGGAACTATGAGACCATTAGATTTTATTTGGATGACCAGACCCAAATAACGCTCGCACGTTAAATAAAATAGTGGCAATCCTCAATTGGCGTATGACAGGAGAAAATGTATGCTGAGGGTGATGGAATCATTGTCAGTAATGATGGTCTTTGACCCAATATAGTATCTCTGGGTTGGACTGAAAAGTATTTTTGCTTACGCATATTGTTGCATCCATTTGTGGTAGGTAAAAAGTCTAACGGAAACGGGTACTATACATACAGATATATTTGCTGGTTTGCCTAAAGACGGTGGATATAGTCAGTGATATCGGATTAACTTGATGCGTGAACGCTGATGCTTTAAATTTTAATTCGGTTTTTTAACTTCACATGAGGACGTTAATCATTGTCAGATTTCACAATGAATACTGTTGTTTGGAGATAATTAGGTGATGATACGTTTAATGCTTTGGATCTCGCTTGGGACAATATTGCTATTGTCTGGTTGTAATCCTAATGACGGTGAAAATTCGCCATCTGCATCCCCAAAAATAGCGCTTGTTATGAAATCGCTTGCTAACGAATTTTTTGTCAACATGGCTGATGCTGCTCAAATTCATCAATCAAAGAATTCTCAGAAATACTCGTTGATCATAAATGGAATTCGTAATGAAAGTGATATTACTCAGCAAGTTTCTATTATTGATCAAATGATCGCTGCGCAGGTCGATGCTATAGTAATTGCACCTGCAGATTCAAAAGCCTTGGTTCCCGCTCTAGCTCGAGCGAATCAGGCAGGCATTATTTTAGTAAATATTGACAACAGGTTAGACGCTTCGGTGTTGTCCGAATTTGATTTAGTAATTCCCCATGTAGGTCCAGATAACAAGGAAGGCGCTCGTAAAGTGGGTGACTATTTGGCAGGCATCTTGGTAGCTGGTGATGAAGTTGCAATACTCGAGGGGATCGTGAGCTCTATTAATTCACAAGCTCGTCGCGATGGATTTGAAGAAGCTGCGAATGCACGAGGCTTAATCATCGCTACCATACAAAGTGCTTCTTGGGAGCAAACCAAGGCTGCGAAAATTACTAGCGCAGTCCTCACTCGACACCCGAGGCTGAAAGGTGTAATGGCCGCGAACGACAATATGGCGCTCGGAGCATTGTCTGCAATAAAGCAGATGGGTCGATTAGATGAGATTGAGGTGGTTGGTTTTGACAACATATCTGCAGTAAATAAACTTGTTAGGGAAGGAGAAATATTGGCAACAGCAGACCAGTATGGGGATTTGCTCGCGGTTTTCGGTATCGAGTTCGCACTGGCTACTCTAGCAGGAAAGGAAGTCGAGCATGGACGAAAGACTCCTGTAGACCTTATTACAAGGGAAATACTGCAGGGAAGAGACTAAATGTCCTCGGCTCTGCTTGAGATATCGAATCTTTCAAAAACGTTTGCCCAGCCCGTTCTTAAAAACTTATATCTTGAAATTCAACCCGGAACTATTCATGGATTGGTGGGGCAGAACGGTGCTGGCAAGTCCACCCTAACCAATATAATTGCGGGTTTTCTCTCTGCGGATAGTGGAAGGATTCTGTTAGACGGTAGACCACATAACCCAAAGACAGTAGCGGATGCTAATCTCAGAGGAGTTTCGTTGTCGGTACAAGAAATGAGTTTGATTGATAATCTCTCAGTCGCTGAAAACATTATGCTGCGGACATTTCCAGCCGAATTCGGAATTATCAAAGAGCGGCAGCTACTGGGGAGCGCAGGGCAACTTGCTAAAAAGGTAGGTCTTGGCTCAGTGGATCTTCATCAGCCAGTCTCAAATCTCACTTTAGCGCAGAGGCAGCTTGTGGAATTAGCGAAGGCGTTGTCCTGTCCGTTTCGCCTATTGATCCTTGATGAGCCCACAGCAGCTTTAACTGAGGCGCAAACTGAGATTATTCATGAGTTGTTGCGTGGACTGGTCCACAGCACTAGGGCTATTATTTATATTAGTCATCGCCTTGATGACGTCATGGAGCTTTGTGACAAGGTCTCCGTTTTGAGAGATGGAATTCTGATTAACACTTGGAAAACTTGCGATATTGACGCGAGTTGGCTGATAAAGGAGATGTCCGAATCGACCGGAGAGATAGAAGAAAAACATTGTTTTAAAGGAGAAAAAAGTAAACGTCTCTCAGTTTTACATATGGTCACACCAAGAACTAAGAATCCTATTGACTTAACTATCCATGGGGGTGAGATTATTGGAGTAGCGGGGTTAGCGGGGTCAGGTAGATCTGAATTATTAAAAGCAATTTTTGGGTTGGAGGAGCGTCTTTCAGGTTCAGTTAAAGTTCATTTAGAAAATGAACAATGGCTATCTCCTAAGAATGCTTCCGAATCAGTGAGTGCTTGCGTTGGTTTTATTCCAGAGGACAGGAAGACACAGGGTGTTTTTCTTGGCCAAGATGTATGTTCGAATATTACTATTTCAAGTCTGAAGAGATTTTGCACTTGGCCAAAATCTTTGGATCTTATAAAAGAACGAGAGGCCGTAACTGCGTTGATATCCAAATTATCTATAGTTTGTAACAGTTTTTATCAGTCGATTGAGACCCTCAGTGGGGGGAACCAACAAAAAGCGCTAGTTGGACGGTGGCTAATGGCTAGCTGTAACATTCTACTCCTTGACGAGCCAACTCGAGGTATGGATGTCGGTGCTAAAGCTGCATTACATGATGAATTATTTGCCTTCAGGGATAGAGGTAATGGGCTTTTGATAGTATCAAGTGAATTAGAAGAATTGATGCTTCTGTGTGATCGTATCATCGTATTATCTGATGGCGAATGCAGTGGAGAATTTACCAGACATGATTGGTCGAAAGAGTTAATTTTAGATGCTGCTTTCCAAGCATACAAAGTAAAGAGCACTGAAACATCCAATGCCGAGAAGAGCTTTGACTAATCAGCGTGTAGAGTATATTTACATTTTCCTTTCGCTATTGTTATTGGTGGCACTTTTTGGTTTCACTACGGACCATTTTTTTTCTTTACAAACTTTGTCAGCGATAATGAGTCAGCTACCCGCGCTTACGGTTGTCACTGTGGGTATGACCTTGGTGCTTATCGTAGGAGGGATCGATCTTTCGGTGGGGTCGTTGGTAGCCCTGAGCGCTTGCATAATTGGGACTGCAATCGTTTCTCATGACATTCCGATGATTCTCGCAGTGTTGTTAGGTGTTTTTTCTGGCACCATGACGGGCTTCTCAAGCGGTTACTTAATTGCTCGATTCAGCTTACCAGCTTTCATAGTTACGCTGGGAATGTTAGAAGTTGCAAGGGGTATGGCATATCTTAGCTCAGATTCGCAGACGGTTTATGTTGGGTCCGATATCCAGAAATTAGCTTTGCCAATTACTGGTGTAGGTATATCCATATCAATGATAATGGCCTTACTAGTGGTTATTTCTGCGCACTTCGCGCTAACTCGCACCATATTTGGTCGGTATATTATTGCAATAGGCACCAGTGAGACAGCAGCGCGCATCTCAGGTATTAAAGTTAGACCTTACACAATTGGAGTCTACACCATATCAGGAACTTTGGCTGGACTTGGTGGACTTTTTAACCTTGCATATATTGGTTCGGCAGATCCGAACACCGGTTTAGGCTTAGAACTTTCTGCCATAGCCGCCGCGGTGATAGGTGGGACGAGTCTAATGGGAGGCAGGGGTTCTATTATAGGAGCGTTCATAGGTGTTTTGATTATAGCGGTCCTCCAGAACGGGTTAGCACAGTTGGGCCTTTCAGAGCCTTCAAAGCGCATTATTACCGGTTCGGTGATAATTTTTGCAGTGTTATCAGATCGTTGGAGGCGCGGGTTTAAGAGGACATATACCTGACTATGCTGACGTGGTATTTATAATCAATTGTGGTATTGGCGGTCTAGAATAGAGGCTTTAGTGGTCAACTCTTTGAGAAATTCTTCCTTCTTTCGCTGCACAAGAGCTAAGGTCTCAGGTTGAAAAGCTGCGACGTTTTTAGTCTCTCCGATATCATTTTTCAGATCCGTCAAGATCGGTAGATCATGAATAGTTCGGTTTTTGCCAAATGCCTCTGCGGTTACGAAGTGTAGTTTGCTCATGCCCACTCGAAATGCCCTAAGCTCCGAGCCGCTATAGTATGGGATAAACTGCCTTGGACTATTTCCGCCAGTTGTCAGCGTATGCGATAAATCAAAGCTATCCTGCGCTTGTTTGGATTGTTCAATTCCCGCGAGACCAAGAAATGTGTTGTATATGTCGGTTTGCATACCTAGTGCATCAGAGGTCCCTTGCTGGATGCGCGGTCCCTTAAAAATTGTCATAACCCTAACCCCGCCCTCGTATGTGGTTCCTTTTCCATCCCTAAGAGGTGCGGCTGAGCCACCATGATCTTTGTAGCGTAGCCAAGGCCCATTGTCGCTAGTAAACACGATATAAGTGTTATCAACAACATTCGCTTTTTCAAGTGCGAGCATGACTGCCCCGAGGCTCCAGTCGATTTCTTCAAGCACGTCACCATACAATCCCTTGGCACTTTTATTTATAAAGGGTTGCGACCTGAAAAGTGGTACATGTGGCATACTGTGTGAAAGCAACAGAAAAAAAGGTTTTTGGGTACCAGCAGTACGGTAAATGAATTCGATAGATTCCCGAGTATAGCGCTGGGAGAGTTTCGTTTGGTCAGCAGGTCTTTCTATTATTTCGTCCTTAAAAGAATTATCGGCGATTCGGACACTACGCTGCAGAGGGATATCCCAGTCAGAATTTCGCGGATGCAGTATCCGCTGATTTAGCACAGGGCCAACAACTCCCCATTTTTTTTCCACCATTGCTGGCTCCAAAAAGATATTGGCGGAGGTGATACCCTCAACTTCCCAATCCATATCGTTTGAGTAGGGTATCCCCAGCCATTCATCAAATCCATGGCGGGTCGGTAACGAATCGATGGCATCTCCTAAATGCCACTTACCAAAAATAGCTGTAGAGTAGTTATGTTCTTGAAATACCTCGGGAAGCGTTGTGTATTCTTGGGGTATCCCTTTAGTTCCCCCTGGCCAGAACACTGATATTTTGTCTCCGAAGAGCCCACTTCTTACTGGCAAATTGCCAGTTAATAACGCTCCACGACTTGGGCTACACACTGATGATGTTGCATAAAAATCAGTCCAACTTTGTCCGGACGCCACGAGTTTATCCATTGCCGGAGTATTCAAAGCTTGGTCAGAATAGATCCCGAGGTCCGAGTAGCCAAGGTCGTCTATGTAGATAATTATAAAATTTGGTTGTCGTTTTTGGGTTGTGCAGGATTGAAGTGAAATGCAAACTAGCGCAATAAATAAAATTATGGGGGATAAATCTCGACTTAGTGACATGACACCAATATAACATAATGTCTCTGGGGCGGCACAGTGCAAGCAACACGATTATTTTTAGCCGCGATGCAGTACCCCGCTGGGGTGGCATACTTAATCTGGAATCCTCAAATGAAAGCGCTTAATTTATCTATCTTTTTTCTCTTATTTTAACATCTTTCTCGAAACACGATTTGGGCTTCACTTCAAAGATAGAAGAGGTTCAAGCGAACGGGATAAATAAAGAGATAGATTTTTTGTCACGACCTATTCACGAGGCAGATAACCAATTTAATCTTGTTGAAATTGATCACGGGTTAATTGTAACCCCATCTGAGTCTCGGAAATTGGGCTGGGTGCCGATCGTCACCTCTGTAGAGATGCTCGGTAAAAAATGGCAGACGGAGTTGAATTTGTTGGAGGGTGGTCCAAATTCAGAACTGATAAAGGATTATTGAACTTATACTGACATCCTTTTGCCAAAGTATTTGTTTTTAATCTGTTGCCCAAAACGATCTTTAGAACGAGCCTTCCAATTTAAAATTTAATTCTTTGAATAGCGTCTGAAATTTTTTTATTAGCCTCGGTTATTAGGTCTATATTAACTTCGTTCACATTTTGCCTTTCGTCTAGTAAACCGTAACGCCGAGCTCTATTGAGATGAAAAGCCCCGCAAAGATGAAAACCTATACATCCCGGATTTTCATAAACTTTCCTCAAAGTTTCTGCATACCATGCGCCATCATTCTCGGAAATTTCACCCGGCTCCGTATCCCACCTAATTTTTGCTGAGTCGGCTAACAAAACCGGTTTTCCGGTTTCTTTGAAGAAAAATTTTAGGGTTTTTACTGGGTTCACGAAGTCCTGAAAAGAAAGTATGTCGACATATGGTAATGCTGCATTGACAACCTGCATGGAAATAGGAGCATTTCCTTCATACCGATCACCCAAAATAAGATGATGTTTGTCATACCTGCGTATCGCATCGTATATGGTTTTATAGTATTGCTTGGCAAGTTGCCTAACTGCTTTTTGACCAGTTTTTGAATCCAAAAGTTTTGGGTCAAGAATTGGTCCTCGCCATTGGTTATGCGGACGGGTATGTATCCAGGTAGGACAATCGCTGAAGAAATATCCCATTAAATTTTTCTCAAGTGCTAATGCACCGCAGTGTGATCGCGCAACATAGTCCACCCACTCTGGATCAAAAAAATCAAAATGTAGGGTATGTTTTTCCCATTGATGTGACTCCGTGAACGGTAGCATATGACAATAGGGCATGTTCAGGGTTCGGTATTCATCTACTGTAAAAGATCGCGAATGTGCCCAAGTTCGGACGGTCACGTCTTGTACCCAACCAATTGTGTTAAATGCCCAGGCCTTAACATTGGGCACGATCGATTTTTCTATCCATTGCAAGGTGCTACCACCAAATTGGTTACGCCAAATATCAATATTTTCCAAGTAACGAAGACTTGCAGGGTCAAAATGGTTTAAACCGATAGAAAAAAATGGCTCCTCCTCGTGAGTTGTTAGCCAAAAGCGCTTTTTGGAATATTTCAGCTTAAAAAAGTTTTGAGGTGGCTCTTTTGATCTCTCTTTTGATATTTCGCTTGCAAAATTTTTCTGCCATGGAATGAGTGCGGCCATTGCCACAAAGCCTTTAATTAAATTCCTTCTTTCCATCTCTTTTTCACATACCACAAATGGCTTAATTAAAATAAATAATAACGCTCTTTTCAGCTCATCAGCCTTTGTATGTTTTTAGGAGCGCACTTGGCACTTCCATCACAAATATGCCGAGTACCCGTTAATTTGCATTAATTCCACCGGCAGGGCAACTTAGTTGTGGTGAAACTTAAGTGTGTTAGTTGTTCTTCGTCGGTAAATTTTCTGAGGCCAGTTCGTAAAGCCTTGAAGCAAGATTTTTAATAACTTCTTCCATTTCGGCATAGAAAGCTCCATCGACTGACATGAGGCCCTGATGTTGAGCATTTTCCTTGCCAGGCATTTCTTTTGATGTATCGATCATCCCACACATATGCCAACCTATAAAGTTAGGTATTTTTAAAGCATTTTCCATAAATTTTTTTGTCCAGTTGGCTCTTTGGAGCTGATCTCTAGCGTGCGGTCTCCCATGTGGTGAGGGGGTTAATTCGGTAGGAGTAGAGTACGAAGAGTCGCCGTTTAAGATAGGTAATTTAACGATTGGTAACCACTTGGTGAGTAGTTCTTTTTGTTGCTGCCAAGGCGCATAATACTGAATATTTATTACGTCGGTATATTGGGCTACCACTTGAAGATACTGATCAAGCGCGTCGCTGTTACCATTTAACTTATCACCAAAAAAAAGATGGTTTTTGTCGTACTTTCTTAATGCAGATTTTGCTACTGAATAATACTGATTCATACATTTTTTCAAGAATAATGTATTGTCCCTCGCCTCTCCTTTATTAGCGGGCGGGTGATCAGCTCGCCAGTTTTGTGCCAGAAGTAGTGAGTTAAAATCGGAAAATTGTGTTCCATAAACAGAATTAAATTTTTGGATACTTGGATAGATGTGTTTGATCGTGGCTACATATGCCATCTTGCCGGGCGCGCTTGACGGTAAATTACGGAGCCTCCTTGGCCAGGTAGTTGTTCCATAATGGTTTGCCTCGGAATCGGTAAGAGGCGGACAATCAGACATTGCGAAACCCAGAACCATTGGATCTTCCGAGCGCGGTCTCACTTCGTATCGTGCTTTACTACGGCAGGTTAAAATAAATTCAGGCGAAAAAACATCAGCATATACAGTGGCCTCAGGATTTTTGTAATGTGACAGGAGGAGGGGTTCATACGTTGCTACATAAGGAAAAGGCGAGTTACCGGGCGGGTCTGTTAATGGGGGTGCAGTTGTGTGGACACCGAGAGTATTAAGACCGAGACGACGAAGGTCATTAATGGCAGAATCGCGAAATGAGCCAAGCCACCTAGCATCAAAGGTCTCCTGCGTATTAAATTTTTTGTTCCAAATTTGTCTGTTATAAGTTTGCGCCCACCACTCCATGTGATAATGGTTGACACCAAATGATATGAAGGCATTTCCTCGGGGTGTCACGAACCACCACCGAGTTCCGTCATTTTCCACTCGGAAATAGCCGGTGGCAATAAACTTTCTCTCTGTCCAACCACCAAATTTATCCAATGGATCGTGAGGATCGCCGCGTAAAGGAGCGCAGGAGGGCAACAAAGGAAGGCTCAACAAAGACATTGCCCCTTTGAGGAATTTTCTTCTGGGTAATCTGTGGCCTCTCATCTTTCCCTGAATCTACTTCGAGAAGTTCTTTGTTGTGAGTTATAGCATGTGTGTTCATATTGGCCCGGAATTACAATGGTGCGAGAAATCTAAAACCGTGGAAGTTTAATACCCTTTAGACTAACGTAATCTACCATAGTCTAGGCACTAAGTCTCGATTGGACCACCCGCATGAATCCAGTCGCTAATTCCACCGACATTAGAGACACTTGCATAACCCATATCTTTCAAAGTTTTCCCGCTCAATGCGGCCATCCCGCCGGCGCCGCAAACTAAGACAATATCGGACTCTTTTCTTAGTACCTTATTGTGGAAGTCGGTCTCGTCGTCAGCTGCAAATTCGATGAATCCTCTGGGTATTCTCAAAGCGCCAGCTATGGTTCCTGTGGAGTTGATTTCGGCACTATCTCGTACGTCAACAAATACTGAGCTTCCGGCTTGATGTTTCTTAACACCCTCGGCTGCACTGATTCTCGGACAAACGCTCTCTGCCTCGCTTAGATAGTCTTTGGCTCGTTTCATGATGCAAATCCTTATGATTAACTTATACCACCTTAAGTTTACTATAAGGATGGCAATTTCGCATTAAGTTACATCAGGAGCTACGGATAAGTTTTAAAGCTGATTTTCTGCGGATGTGGTATTGTTTTCAAGCTAGAATTGGGTCGGTTTTATTTGTAGTGAGGATTTTAAGATATATGAAAGATATTCTTTTGAGACATCAGTTTTATCCAGATAGCTACATAAGAGAAATTCTTTCGGAGGTAAATAATATTGCGCTGGTCGGAGCAAGTCCGCGACCTGAGAGAGATAGTTTCAAATGCATGGAGGCCCTCATTGCGAGGGGCTATAACGTGATTCCTGTTAATCCCAATGAGCAGGATAATTTAATACTGGGTAGGTTATGTTACGGAAGCCTTAAAGCTATTAAAAAACCTATTGATATGGTCGATATTTTTAGGTCGAGCGAGGCGGCATTTGGGATAACTGAGGATGCAGTAAACATTGGTGTGCAGGTCATTTGGATGCAACTTGGAATACGCAACTTTGCCGCGGCAAAATTAGCTGAGGATTCAGGATTAAAGGTGGTTATGGACCGATGTCCCAAGATCGAATTAGAAAAAAACATATTGGATTAACCGATCTACCCGCAGGTTATCCTGATTAATTTCTAAATGGAGAGGGGTTTGTGACGAATTATAGTGAATTGAACAAGTTGATTATTGAAAAAACAGGTGGTGTCTTTCGAATCATCATGAATGATCAGCACAGCCGTAATGCGCTTTCAGAATTAATGATCAATCAGTTATCAAATGCAATTGGCTCAGCTCTAGTTGATTCTTCTTCTCGAGTTATAATAATAGCGGCAACTGGGAAGGTTTTCTGCGCTGGCCATGACCTTAAGGAGATCACAGCAATAAGGAGCGCAAATGACAAGGGCGCAAGCCTGTATCAGCGGCTTTTTTGTAGTTGCTCGTCTTTAATGGAATCAATAGTTAACAGCGAAAAGCCTATAATCGCAGAGGTGGCCGGCGTTGCGACGGCGGCGGGATGCCAACTGGTTGCTAGCTGTGATCTCGCCTTAGCCTCTATATCAGCACGATTTGCTACCCCAGGTGTGAATATCGGTCTTTTCTGTTCAACTCCAATGGTTGCCCTCTCGAGGAGCGTTAAGCGCAAGCATGCGATGGAGATGTTGCTTACTGGGGATATGATCAGTGCTGAAAAAGCTGCTGAAATTGGGTTGGTCAATAGGGTTTGCTCCGACGAGATGTTGATCAAGGAGACAAATGATTTAGCGACGAAAATTGCGTCCAAATCGAAACAGGCAATTGCGATTGGTAAACGAACGTTTGATCAGCAGGCGGCATTATCTCTTAAGGAAGCCTATGTACTCACTAGTAATATAATGTCTCAAAATTTAATGAACCCAGATGCCGAGGAGGGTGTGGGTGCATTTCTTGGCAAGCGTTCCCCTAAATGGGTTGATGATTAATAATGAACGGTATTTATGATCAAGGTCTTGCTCGCAATGAGGCTAATTATCAGCCATTAACACCGCTGACATTTCTAGAGCGTGCTGCAACAGTCTACCCCGAGCAAACTGCAATTATCTATGGTGATTTGCATGTGAACTATTCCACTTTTTATAAGCGCTGCAGACAACTCTCCTCTGCATTAGCAAAGATTGGGATTAGTAGAGGTGACACAGTATCAGTTATGCTAGCAAATACTCCTGCAATGCTCGAAGTTCATTATGCTGTTCCTATGTGTGGCGGCGTGCTTCACGCACTCAATACACGTTTAGATGCTTCTATCATAGCATTTCAGGTGCGGCATGCCGAAAGTCGTGTGTTAATAACCGATACTGAGTTTGCAGATACAATTTCTGAGGTTTTAGCGCAACAGGATCTACCGCTTCTTGTAATTGACTATATTGATCGGTCGTTGGATACGGTGGGCGATATGCTTGGTTTTTGTGAGTATGAAAACTTTTTAGGAGGAGGCGATTCGAATTATCGTTGGATAATGCCAGCGGATGAGTGGGACGCGATTAGCGTTAACTACACATCTGGAACAACAGGAAATCCGAAAGGGGTTGTGTATCACCATCGGGGTGCAAGTCTCCTCGCCCAGGGAAACGTGGTTACGACTTCAATTCCAAAACATGCGGTCTACCTCTGGACTTTACCCATGTTTCATTGTAACGGATGGTGTTTCCCATGGACATTATCAGTTGTCACAGGCACGCACATCTGTATACGCGAAGTGCGTACTGAGGTCATTTGGACTGCAATTAAAAACCATAGTGTGACCCATCTATGCGGTGCACCAATTGTGATGTCTATCATCTTATCCGCAGATGAAAGTATCAAACATAAACTTACTAAAAAAATAGAATTCTTTACGGCCGCCGCCCCGCCATCGGAGTCGGTGCTTACCGACATGGACAAGTCAGGATTTAATGTAACGCACTTATATGGGCTCACAGAGGTATATGGCCCGGCTGTAGCTAATGATTGGCATCTCAATTGGAACGAATTGACTTTAGCTAGACAAGCATCATTAAAAGCGAGACAGGGTGTGCGTTACCATGCCCTTGAAGGTCTTGAAGTATTTGATGTCGAGACAATGGAACCCGTTCCAAGGGACGGAACCACAATCGGTGAGGTTATGTTGCGTGGTAATGTCGTGATGAAAGGTTATTTGAAGAACAAATTAGCCTCAGAAGAAGCATTTAGAGGAGGATGGTTTCATTCTGGAGATCTTGCTGTTATCCATCCAGATGGGTATATTCAGTTAAAAGATCGCTCAAAAGATATTATTATTTCCGGAGGAGAGAATATCTCCTCAATTGAGATAGAAGAGGTACTGCAGAAACATCCAGACGTGAGTTCAGCCGCGGTGGTAGCTGTGGCCGATATAAAGTGGGGAGAGACACCGTTTGCTTACGTTGAGTTAAAGGCCGATTCGGTCATATCCGAGAATGACATGATAGATTGGTGTCAACAGAACCTTGCCCATTATAAAGTTCCAAAATATTTTGTGTTCGAGGCAATTCATAAAACCTCAACTGGAAAAGTACAGAAGTTTGAGCTTCGTAAGCGTGCTTCCAGATTGATTCGGTGATAGAGCCAAATACTAGACCGAGTCGCGTTAAGAATTGTGATTCAGAGCTAACGTTCAAGAAATAATCTTTGATATATTATTTAGTTTCTCTGAAGCACCTTTCAAGGTGTCGAAATGAATTCTGAGTCACCCGCCAATTAGACTTGTCAATATGACAGTTCTTTTATGTCGCTTTTTAGAAAAGAAATGTCGCAGAAGAGAATGCATATCATTAATTTTGGGAGCATCCTTCCGCCCAATATTTGGTTGGATTTTACTTGGTACAGAGCACCGAAAAGCAGTCTATGACACGAGTTAATTTAAGTGAAAAAATGGTGGACGATTTGGGGACACACACTGGGAAATTTCAGTATACACGACGCAGCAGATCAAAAAGATGCGAACGCTTTCAAATCTATCATAATTTCAATGATCAATCTTGTTCGTACTTTCTTCATCATGGCAAACATTTTATGTAACTAATAGTGACTTTGGGCTCGGAGGAATAAATGAAACAATCTTCGCAACAAAAGGTTTTGGAGAGTTTTGGTTTTGGTACACAAATACGTAGGTCCCCGTTTTTTGAAGCCACCGTTCGTCACGGTGCCACCGGATTCTCGGTTTATAATCATATGTACATTCCCAGAGATTTTGGAGATCCAGAAAAAAACTTCTGGAACCTGATAAGTAAAGCAACATTGAGCGATGTTTCGGTTCAGCGTCAGGTGGAGATAACCGGCAAGGACGCTCATGCTTTTACACAGCTCTTAACACCAAGAAATTTATCTAACCTATCAATAGGTCAGTGTAAATATGTTCTCATAACAGACGAACTTGGCGGTATTTTGAATGATCCAGTATTACTCCGTCTGGAGGAAGATCGCTTTTGGTTGTCGATCGCAGATAGCGACGTTTTACTGTGGGCAAAGGGAGTGGCAATTAATTCCGGATATGAGGTGAAAATTACAGAACCTGACGTCTCTCCACTCCAGCTTCAGGGACCAAGATCTGGTGAAATAATTTATAAGCTGTTCGGAGATCGGGCGCGCGAGCTGAATTATTACTGGCATGATCATTTTTATCTCGAGGATATGTCACTTGTGGTCTCAAGAACTGGCTGGTCTAATGAGCTTGGGTATGAAATATTCCTGAAAGATAGTAAGAGAGGGAGTGATCTATGGGAGGCAATAATGCGAGCAGGGCAAGAATTTGGCCTCAAACCGGGACACACCAGTACAATTCGACGCGTTGAGGCTGGAATGCTCTCATACCATGCTGACATGGATTCGACAACTAATCCATTCGAGTTAGGATTAGATCGCCTCGTTGACCTTGAAATGGAAGCAAAATTCATCGGAAAAGATGCGCTTAAAAAAATAAAAAGTCAGGGGATAGAACGAAAACAGATTGGAATAGAAATTGTCGGTGGACCTTTAGTGGGACCAAATACTCAAATCTGGATATTATGTGCAGACGGGATTGAAGTAGGAAAAATAACGTCAGCTATTTATTCTCCTAGGTTGGAAAAGAACATTGCATTAGGAATGGTATCAGTCGAATTTAGTACGTTAGGCACTGAACTAAAAATAGTAACAGAAACTGGTGTCCGTTCCGGAGTTGTTGT
>PCCK01000070.1 GCA_002731695.1 Porticoccaceae bacterium | reverse complement strand
TTAGCGAAAATTTATTGATTCTGCCTCTGGATGTAACGGACCATGAATCCATGCCGCAGGCTGTAGAGCTGGTCATATCCTCCTATGGTCGTATCGACATCCTGATGAATAACGCAGGTCTCGGAGCTCGAGCTTTCTGCTTGGAGACCTCTATAGACGTTTATCGAAGGGTTCTGGAAGTCAACCTCTTGGGGCCTATAGCCCTTACAAAGCTTGTTTTACCCCATATGATAGAACAAGGGTCTGGACACATTACGGTAACCTCCAGTGTTGCGGGAAAGGTAGGTGTTCCGCTCCGCACAGGGTATAGCGCGGCAAAGTTCGCCGTGATTGGCTTTGCTGACGCTCTGAGGGCTGAGACAGCGCATCAGGGAATCAAAGTAAGCACGCTCGTACCCGGATTAGTTCGAACAAATGCGGTGGCAACCGCACTCAAGGGTGATGGTGAGGTGATAGGCCCTGAGGAGGGCGTAATGAATGAGGGTCTCACCATGTTTGAGGCCGCAGATATTATATTACCAAATCTCGCTCGCCAAGAGGACGAGTTTTTTATCGGAGACGGACAAGAGGTACAGATGGCAATGATGAAACGGAAGGACCCTAAAGCTGTATTCAGAGGGCTTGAGAAGATGGCTGCTCAGCAGTTTAAAAAATGAATTGACACCATCTAAACGATAGCATGAATTAACTGAACAAATGCAAATCTGATAAAAAGATGTTTAGATTAGAACTTCAATTCAAACCGCTGAAATAGTTTATGTTTGTCACTTTATTTGTATTGAACTGTTCAGTAAAACAAATGTATACCCAGAGTGTACACAACTTAAGCCACCGGATTGACGAAAATCAGTCAACAAGATAGCTACAAATCCTAATCGAAACGTTGATTTTGCTAAGCTGCATTTGAATAGCACAAATTGTCATGACGCCTGTGATGATGCTCGACTCAGGGCCACGCGAAAATGGTGCTGTTGTAAAGGTAGAGGCAAAGCCGATTGAGCAGACACTTAGATATGATCTAAAGGTTTCTGAAGATCAAATGTATTTTATTAAAGAAACGCCAATATTTTGTTTTGTGTAGGTTGTTAGCTCCATTTTACACCCAATTTTGTTTGTTTTTACGGCTCGGACTACCGTCAATATTCAAAGGTGCTCGTTCCATCGTAAACGTTTTTCCACCATTTTTTAACTCGTATCCGTTAGATTTGATATGAAGATAGTTCCTCAGTAATTCATTATTTACCTGAGTAAAAACATTAGATTTATTCTTTACTTGGCTGCTGAACGATACGTTCTCGTTATCAATTGATAATAAATTATTAATAGTCACAATACATATACTTCAATACATTCCGTTTATGCATATATATCATAAGTTCTATGGTATTATCATTAGATAATTACGAGTGTGTAAATTTTATCTGTTTTGGTGCCAGCAAGTACCAAGTAGGGTAACAAAAATTAAAATATAACGTTTGGGGGTATCTTTATGTCGACTAAACTGCGACTGATAGGCGCACTACAATTTCTTCTTGTCACAGCATTTGCATTAATCGCGAGCCCTGGTTTTGCTCAAGAGGGCGGTAACTTAGAGGAAATAATAGTCACAGCCACAAAACGGGAGGAAAGGCTTCAGGATGTGCCCATGAGTATCTCTGTGCTTGGGCAAGATGAGATCGTGTCCCGAGGTATTGAATCTCCGGATGACATTGCCCGGAGAACTGCTGGGCTGGACTTTAAGTCTGTTGGCCGAGGATTGAATTCGCAGTACATCATAAGAGGCGTATCGATGTCGGCGAACCAAAACACCAACGTTAATAAAACAGTAATGGTTTATTTTGATGACATGCCGATTACAAGCCCGATGAATAACGTTCAGGCAGATCTTAATCTTTACGACATCGGACAGATCGAGGTCTTGAAGGGTCCGCAGGGCACTCTTTTCGGGGCGGGTTCCTTAGCAGGTGTGGTCCGGCTAATTTCCAACAAACCCGACACAAGCGGCTTCGATTACTCTGGACATGTTGATATAGGATCGACGAGTGGGGAGATGCGGAAACGCGTGAGCGGTATGGTCAATGTGCCGTTGAGTGATACCATGGCGTTGAGAGCGGTTGGTTACATGAGGGCAGAAGATGGATGGCATACAAATATTACGAGCGGAGCCAGCCCATCTGATAACAATCGTGACCAGGGAGCACGGCTCGCACTCAGCTGGGAGGTAAATGACGACCTCTCTGCAAGATTGGGATACGTGTACCACGATCAGGAGGCCAAGGATTTGGGGCTTTTTGATCCATCATTGGGTCAATACAATCGCGCTTCCTTCAAACCTGAGGCATTTCCAGCTGAAGTCAAGTTCTACAACCTAACCCTTGATTATGATCTGGGTTTTGCAAAGCTCACATCGTCAACTAATTACCTAGACTCCTACAGCAAACAACAGAATGACCTTACCGGTGCAGTGAGAGGTGCGCCTTGGTATGATGGAGAGTTTCAATTCGGCATAGACTTCAGCAATACAGAGGATGCGAAGGTACAAGAGATCCGGCTTGCATCGACTGGAGATGGTCGTTTTCAGTGGATAGTTGGAGGGTTTTATTCTGAAAGAGAAAACAATTATAAGCAGGTACTTCACACCTCTGATGCATATGTTGAGTTTAAAGGAGGTACTATTACGGGCCTCGTAAATGAACCTGGTTACGCTGATAACGCCATGGTTTATGGCAGCTATAGAAACAATATAGCGCGAGAAAATGCGCTATTCGCCGAGCTAAGTTATGATTTGTCGGATCGCTTGACAGGTACCATTGGATTCCGTAAGGCAGAAGTTGAACAAGATGATACGCGGATTCCTGGAGGGTGTAGCTGTTGGCCAATGCCGTTCCTCGGGTCAGTCGTTATCGGCGGAGGAAACTCGTTTGAAGTGACTCCCTATCCTTTGGGATTATTTGGAACCGGTAAGCAAGACGCGGATACCAGCAAATTCAGCCTAGCTTATCAAGCAAACGACAATATCAATTTGTACTTTAATGCTGCTGAGGGTTTTAGAGCGCCAAAGTTTAATGGCTCTGCAGTAAATGATGCAGTGAGTGCAATAGACCCCACAGACATAGTGATAAATTTGGTTTCCAAATCAGACACACTTTGGAACTATGAGATAGGCATGAAGTCAACTTTGCTTGATGGGAGGATGACAGCTAACGTCTCTTTGTACCAGATTGACTGGACTGATATACAGTTCTCGAGCACCAGAAGATCTGATTCAGCGGGTTTTATCGCGAATGCGGGGGCTGCAGAGATAAGCGGATTAGAGGTTGACATGTTCGGCGCTGTAAGTGACGGCTTCAATATCGGCTTTAACATGTCGGTATCCAGTGCTTCGATAACGGAGGCGACTACGGACGAAGAAGCGGCGACGGGAGCTGTAGTTGGCGCACCACTCGTTTCGCCGGACTTCAAAGCCTCACTCTTCCTCGAGAAATATATGGATATAGGAGGTAAGGAAGTAGTAATTCGCGGAGATATACAGCATGTTGATTCGATGCCAAATGGTATGCCAAACACAGTAGGTCGTGTCGGTGTCCCAAATGGGTTATATCAGATGATGGATTCATATCAAAATATAAATACCAGTGTTGGTTGGAATATGGGTGGATGGAATATTCAGCTTTATGGTGAAAACATCTTAAACAACGACGACTATACGTATATCTTGTCAGACCCATCGCTGCACGCTCGTTATGGGACGCTAAGACCAAGGACCTTCGGTATAAGGGTATCCACCGACTGATAAGATTTTTCGAATACGACTAAAATGCCCTCAGAAATGGGGGCATTTTTTTAGTTTTGGCAATTGGAGTTTTTTTAATAAGATAGAAATTGAAAAGTACTCAACGACTATCATGTTAGAGTTAATAAGTTAGTTAAAATATATCTTCCGCTCAAACGCTGGTGGTCTTTTTATGAAGAAACGCAACGTCCTAGTTACCTGTGCAGACCGTTACATGGGCCCCGCGATATCAGAAAAGTTTTCTGGAGAGGAATTCCGGTTAGTCAGGGGTCAGTCGCCGATGACGTCGGAGGAGGATATCCATAATCTGGTACTAGCAGCCGGTTCTATCGATATTTTGATCGCAAATTTTGCAGAGCCACAGATGTCCCGTCCTGTTTCCAGTATCGAAAATGAAGAATGGCTTTTATTATTTGATAATCTTGTTCACCCACTAATGTATCTAGTTCGTGCCGTGGTTCCTCAAATGTTGGAGCGCAATGCAGGTAAGATCATTGCGATAACAAGCGCAGCTCCTCTGAGAGGGATTCCCAATAATTCCGCATATTGCTCGGCAAGAGGAGCGCAGAACAGCTTTGTGAAAGCGGTCGGGCTTGAGCTAGCGAGGGAAAATATTCAAGTCAATGCAATTGCGCAAAATTATATTAAAAATGAAACATACTACCCTGATGATTCTATAAGTACCGAAAAATTTCGTGATCATGTTAAAAGAAACGTCCCAACTCAGTCGGTGGGTTCAGCTGAAGAGACCGCTGAACTTGTCGCCTATCTAGCCAATGAAAATTGTAAGCACATTGTCGGTCAAGTTATTCCTCTTGCGGGTGGGTGGACGACCTGAATTGGCTTCTTTCCTATTTTTTTAGTCTCAGTCGTCCAGATTGCCTTACGCTTGAAAAGTATCCATACTGGCTCTTGGCGTATTAAGAGCGGGCATGTAATCCATCAGATTTTTGCTTGTCTCAATACTTTTTTCTGGGTGGTTATTAGAGTTTACATATGGATATTAGACAGCTAAAACATTTTGTGGCTCTGGTGGAGACTGGCACTGAACATGCGGCTGCGGAGGATCAACACATATCTCAGCCAGGGCTGAGTAGCAGCATCAAGCGACTTGAGAATGAACTAGGGACTCCACTTTTCTTACGAGAGGGGCGAGGTATGAGTCCGAATGCTCGAGGACATGATTTTTATCCTCATGCGAAAAGAATTCTCGGAAATTTGCGCCTCGCTAAAGCGGAGCTAGCGGATACTCAATCTCGTCTTGTTATCGGGGTTGGCGATATCCGCGCAAGCAATTTTATCGCTGTAATGACCAAGGAAATGCAAGAGCATTTTCCTCATATACAAATCGAGTTCTATGAATCTCACTATCAGACTTTGTTTATCAGTCTTGAGAAGGGGGATATTGATGCCGCGATCGTTGGTATTCCTGTGGATTCCTGTCCCCCAACACTATTCGCTAAAACACTTACTCGCACTCAATTCGCAGTTTTTGGGTGCGCGGATCATCCTTTAACAAAGCTTGAGCGGTCCATCGAGATAGAGGATCTTTTGGCATATCCCTGGATGCAAAACACAAATGGACCCGATCGAACCCCATTATTACCACAAATCAAAGGAGGTAGACCGATCCCGAGAGAGAAGGCTAAGTTTATTTGCATTGATTCCCTTCATATGGGAAAAGAATTGTTAGTAAATTCGCACTGCCTTTGTCATTGCCCGGAGCTTGCAATGGCGGTAGAGGTATCGCGAGGTCGAGTCATGAAACTTAATCTGCCAATACGTACTTATAATGTCACTATCGCGGCGATTAGACACAAAGATATTCAGTCCGCCTCTATTGATTATTTGTTTTCAGTAGTGGACAGGTATTTTGAAAATGCTGTTGAGCATTTGGATTAACCGATCTCCACAATTTTTAGGAATTTTTGATATAGACTATCTTTAAAACGAGCTTGGGTTTAAAGCAATATAACATCAATTTATTAATCGATATATCATTGTCAATAGACTCCTTGCAGGAGCAAGTTATGCTTGTGACAATAATAATTTATAATTATTTTTAGTTCTACATCGAAGCCATATCATCACAGCGAGAATCCATATGAATGTAGCAGAGGCAATAGCGGAGATACTCCGCAGAGAGGGAACCGAATACCTGTTTTGTTTTCCAACTACTCCGATAATTGATGCTTGCGCAGAGATTGGAATAAGGCCGATTGTTGTTCGACAGGAGCGTGTTGCTGGTAACATGGCCGATGGGTATTCCCGACAAACAAACGGACGACGCGTAGGAGTAGTCAGCGTACAGCAGGGGGCGGGAGCTGAAAACTCGTTTTCCGGAATTACTCAGGCTTTCACTGATTCAAGTGCCATGCTCGTAATTCCCGGAAACTGGGCCAACGACTACGCCTCATTGCCCCCTAATTTTGATACTGTAAAAAACTTTGAACACGTTTCGAAATGGGCGGATCGTATCCCCAGCAGAGATGGTCTCATACCGCGTATGCGACGGGCATATACACTCCTGAGAAATGGCCGTTTGCGCCCCGTAATCCTTGAGCTTCCTCTCGATGTTGCCTCGCAGGAGATATCCGATCTTTCCTATGTGCCTGTGGCTCGATACAGGTCTCAAGCGGATCCCTCAGAAGTTAAAAAAGCGGTTGATATACTTATAGGGGCCAAGCATCCTTTGATATGGGCAGGGCAAGGTTGCCTATATGCGCAAGCTTCTGAAGAATTAGTCGAGTTGGCTGAGTTGGTCGGTGCCCGTGTCACAACCTCTTTGATGGGAAAAAGTGCAATTGATGAGCGTGATTCACTGGCCATTGGTGCGGCATCTTTTTCCAAAAATGCCTTGGTGGTAGACGCCTTGGCTGCGGCTGATGTGGTCTTCGCTATTGGCGCTAGTCTAGCCAGAGATTTCACCGCGGCGCATATACCTGCTAATGACCTCGATGGAAATCCAAAACGATTTATTCACTCTAATATCGAAGCCTCAGATGTGAATCTTTATTTTGCTTCCGAATCAGTTTTGATAGGTGATGCAAAGCTAGTCTTACGTCAGATGATTACTTACATAAGAGACAACGGAATTCAGAAGTCTGAGCAGCAAGTAAGGGCTGTAAAGGAGAATGTTGCTGTACAAAAACGTGCTTGGAGCGATTCATTTGAAGAACTGATGTCGAGTGATGATGAACCAATTAATTTTTATAGGGTCATTGGAGACTTCATGAAAACATTTGATCCTGATGAAACTGTCGTTTCTCATGAGCCTGGAGTCACGCGTGACGTTCTTGTGCCACATTATATCGCTACTAAGCCCCGGAGTTACCTAGGTTGGGGACATTCCACACAGCTTGGATTCTCATTAGGAGCTTGTATGGGCGCTAAGCTCGCTACGCCTGAAAAAATGGTTGTTAATTTTATGGGAGAGGCTGCGATTGGGATGGTTATGGGGGATCTCGAGACGGCTGTTCGAGAGAAGATACCTATTATCACGATAATTTATCATAATTCTTTGATGAACAATTACTCTCGCATCATTCCCAAAGCAGCAGAATTATTTAAGAGCGATGAGCTGAGCGGTGACTATGCTGCTGTTGCCAAAGCACTCGGGGCCTTTTCTGAGTGTATTGAAAAACCCGCGGAGATAATTCCAGCTTTTCACCGGGCAATCGAGGCAGTGAAGAGAGGAAAACCAGTACTCTTGGATATTATCTGTGGGAACCAACCGTTCATCTCTTACGGGGGCGAAGATTTGCAGAGTTTGAAGGAGATGCAACAAAAAGGGGGTTATGGAAGTTAAATTGTCAATAGAGCATAGGAATCGAACTATGATATTAGCAAGTATCATGTTGATTTTTTTTGGGATTATTCTTGGTTTTTTTGCCTCGGCACTTCTAAAAAAAGAGATTCCATTACCGCCACCATTGGCTGCTAGCCAGGAAATTAGAAATTTTATTTTACAGAATCAAATTAAGCCTCCACTAGAAATACCCACTACCGACGAGGGATGGATTGTCCTTCGAGAGCAAGTAAATAAAGCTCGGGCAGCGGCAGAGGGTTCGTCTTTAGAGGAATTGTCATCCCGTTTTTTTGTTGCGGTGGAGCGGGATGAGATTCTAGGGGTGCCCATATTTAGGCTTACACCTGAGAGTGTCAATACTGATGGGTTATTTATTCACCTACATGGAGGTGGGCGATTTTTTGGAGGTGGAGACTTGGCGGCGCAGGAGGGCATCATTATTGCCTCTAAGGTCGGTATACAGGTCATCTCGGTAGACTATCGTGTGCCTCCTGAGAATCCACATCCAGCTGCAATTGAGGATATCGCTCTTGTCTACAAGACACTTATTGACCGAGAGCCATATCGAAAATACGCGATTGGGGGGACCTCAGCAGGCGGCGAGCTTGCTGTTGCCTCGATACATTATTTTAAGCAGATGAATTATCCTATCCCAGACGCACTGTATGCGGGTACTCCGCGTACCGATGCAACAAATATGAGTGATTCGTTGAACGTGCTTAAGCACATTGATCCGGTGCTTCCAACGTTTGACGGGTTTTTCGATGCCCTGGCGCGTTTGAACGCCGGAAAAACCGAATTGGATGATCCCTTAATATCGCCAATCTTTGGTGAATTCGATATGTTTCCACCCGCATACCTCGTCACGGGAACCAGAGACTTGTTGTTGAGCGATACGGTTCGATTACACAGGAAGCTCAGAGAAGCCGGTATTGAGGCATCATTAAATGTTTATGACGGAATGTTTCATGGTGGGTATCTGATTGCAGGAGAATCACCCGAGTTTCATAATGTACACAACGAGTTGAGAGAGTTTTTGCTCAAGCAGTTTGCTAATTAGTATTCTCAATACTAGGATGGCGAAAATGTTCCTCTTTCATTGTACGAAAAGGATTACGGCGAAGTGGACTTAAAACAACAAATAGATGAAACAAGGCTTCAGGCGATGGAGGGTATGGATATACCTTGGATGTTAGAGCAGGCTGTGAGCCGTTCACCTGAGAAGCCTTGCTTGATCTGGGAACCATTTGAAGGAGAGTCAATTACCCTTAGCTACCGAGAGCTGCAGATGAAAGCTCGCCAATTAGCCAGGGGTTTACATAATCTGGGTGTAAAGGAAGGCGATTTTGTAATTCTTCATATGGTTAACTCACCGGAATTTGTGGTCAGTTGGTATGCATGCGCTGAACTTGGAGCTGTAGCTGTCGCGACGAATACGCGATCCGTAGCCAGGGACTTACGCTATTTTTCGCGGCATACGGAAGCAGTATGCGCAATCACGCAGCCGTCTTTTGCCAATCTTATTTCTGACAGCTGCGAAGACGTTTCGTTCTTGATAGTAACTGATAGTAATGCAGGTCAGGCTGGCGTTATTCCCGAACACATTGATTATATCCCTTTTGATGAGGTTTACGATTCGGAGCGTAGCCTTCCGGCTCTTTCAAGAGACCCACAGCGCAACTTGAGTGTGCAGTTTACATCAGGCACTACCTCAAGGCCGAAGGCAGTACTTTGGACGCATGCGAATGGAGTTTGGGCGGGTAAGCTTTCAGCAAGTCATATGCGATTGAGGTTCGATGACATAACTCTTGTCTACATGCCTTTGTTTCATGTCAATGCACAGGGCTATTCAATGTTGGCCACTCACTGGTCTGGCGGCACGATGGTCCTTCAACCTAAGTTTTCGGCATCAAGATTCTGGCCGCTGTCCTTAAAATATAGAGTTACATGGGCCTCTTCGATTCCTTTTGTTCTCCAAGCGCTGTCGAAGCATCCGGTGCCTGATCATTCTTATCGGTTTTGGGGTCCAGGGGGTAATTTTTCAGAATATTTTCCTCAGTTTAACGTACCAATGCTTGGTTGGTGGGGTATGACTGAGACGCTTACGCAGGGTATTGTCTCGGATGTTCATCATTTAGGTCCAACAGGTACGATCGGCCGTGTGGCTGATGAGTATGAAATACAAATTCGTCGAGACGACGGTTCTTTAATAAGTCCGGGAGAGGATGGTCTGTTATTCATTCGGGGCGTACGTGGGGTGTCGATGTTCAAGGAGTATTATAAAAATCCGAAGGCTACAGAGGATTCTTTTGACGCTGATGGGTGGTTTGATACAGGAGATATCATCCGTATGGACACTAATGGTTGGTTATTTTTCGTCAACCGTGCGAAGGATATGTTGAGGGTCGGTGCCGAAAATGTTGCAAGCTCTGAGATAGAGAGCGTTATTCACTCATCTGGATTGGTTGAGGAGTGTGCCGTGGTGGGGCAACCGCACACCATGCTCGACGAGGTTCCGGTTGCATTCGTAGTTCCTCTGGAAAAATTTGATGTAGATGAACTTAAATCCAGAATTATTGCCATCTGTTCTGAAAATTTGGCTGATTTTAAGGTGGTACGTGATGTATATGTCGTTGAATCTTTACCCCGCTCTACTATAGAAAAGGTAGCTAAAAACGTTCTTAGGGAGCGACTCCCTAAGATAGAGGTATAAGATTTTGGTATATGCAAGAGATTGTTCTTGTTGGTCAGACAAAGTGTCAAAACTCTTGATTAACTTTCTATTTTGTCGACAAAATTTGAAAAAAAAGGATTGAGAAATGTATCGAGGAAAATACAAATTGATTGGACAAGAGATGAGCATGTTTACCCGCAAGCTGGAGGCACAGTTGCGTTACCAAAAAGTTCCATATGAATGGATGCTCAAAACTAATGATAACCGTGAAATTATCGAGTCGAGAACCGGTACACGTTTTATCCCAGCTCTAGTTACCCCTGATGGATGGATGATTAGTGACACTATAAGCTTGGGCCCTATGTTGCACTCAAGGTTCTTTGAAGTTCCAGTTTTACCAGAAACTCCAGTTCAAAGAGGAACTAGTTTTGTGCTTGAGGATTTTTTTAATCACTGGTATCCCCGACATGCACTCCATTCGAGGTGGTGTTACCCTGATAATGTTATAGTAACCGGCATTCGGTTCGGAATGAACACACTCCTAGGAAAATTTATTGATGAGGAATTGGATGATTCGGAGCAAATAGAGGTCGCTAATTTTGGAGAGTATATTCACCGAGAATTCGGGGCTGGGGCGTGTGAGGTGCAGGGTGCAGGACCGGAACATAAAGGAGCGATCCAAAGCGATTTTTCAAGATTACTGAGATTACTAGTGCAGCATCTGTCAAATCATGAATTTCTCCTTGGCTCTCGAGCCTGTCTGGCGGACTTTGCGCTGGCCGGACCGTTTAAAGCGCATTTTTTGCTTGATCCTGAACCGCGTACATGGCTTGGAGATGATTTAAAGTTTAT
>PCCK01000069.1 GCA_002731695.1 Porticoccaceae bacterium | reverse complement strand
GGAAAAGTGCTAGAAGCCTTGGATAAACAAGGACTTTCAAAGAATACGATCGTCATGGTCTCCAGTGACCATGGCTTCAGCCTTGGCGATCACACCCTCTGGAACAAGCATTCTTTATTTAAAATTGCTACAAAGGTACCACTTATAGTTAGCGGTCCCAAAGTTGAACAAAACGCAACGGTGTCAGGCGTAGCTGAGTATGTTGATATCTATCCGACAATCGTTGAATTGGCGGATTTGAAGCTACCGACTCACCTTCATGGGAAATCCTTTAAGGCTAATCTCCAAGACACCTCGCTTCCGACAAAGCCAGCAGTGTATCCTCGGTACACCCGCGGTGATAATGTAACTACTGAGGAATACTCATACTCAGCATACTTCGGAAGCAGTGGGGCCAGAGACCGTAACCGGATGACAGGTCATATGCTTTATGATTATAAGATGGATCCACTTGAGGAGAGAAATCTTGTTGATGACCCTTCATACCATGACACGGTAAAGAGGTTGCAAAAACTGCTGGTCGAACACATAAAGGAGCATGACACAGCACGAGATAAACATCCATTCATACTGCTCAAACCAAAGGGTAAGCAGTCGGACACCTGAGAGGTCAGTAGATGCTCTATCCCTCATTGTTACATCCCAAGCGGCTACTGCTGAGTTTCAGTTATTTGATGCTATGTCTGAGCCCTCTTGGGCTCGCGGAAGATCGACCCAATATATTACTCATCATGGCAGAGGACATGAGTGCCCGTGTCGGCGCATTTGGTGACGAAGTTGCAGTTACCCCAAATCTTGACAAGCTCGCGGCAAAAGGTACCCGCTACCCTAACACCTTTACCACATCAGGTGTTTGTGCACCCAGTAGAGCGGCGCAGATACTCGGTGTATACCAACAATCAATCGGCGCCCATCACATGCGGACCGACCAGTTCAAAGAGTCTCCCTACCGAACCGTTCCCCCCGGGTACATGAAGGCGTACCCTGAATTGCTCCGTCGACACGGATATTTCACGTTCAACGACAATAAGCTCGATTTTCAATTTGGTACACGTCAGCACGGAAGCGGGGGTCCGTTCACTATCTGGGATGCGGCAAGGGATGGAGCATCGTGGGAAAATAGATTAACAGACCAACCCTTCTTCGGGTTCATAACTATATTTGAGACCCACGAGAGTAAAATTTTTCCGCAAGAGGTTCGCAAAAATGACAAAAATAGAGCTATTCCGGTAATTGTTAATCCGGAGGATGTTGTTGTCCCACCCTACTACCCCGACTCCAAGGTAGTAAGAAAAGATATAGCGCAGCACTACAACAATATTCACTACATGGATAAGAGGGTAGGCGAAATTATATCAAAACTGGAGGCGGATGGAGAGGCCGATAACACAATCATCATATGGACGACAGACCATGGGGACGGCCTACCAAGATCCAAGCGCGAGGTATATGACAGCGGAATCAAGGTGCCCTTGATTATTTACTGGCCGGAACGTTTTCGTCCAAAAAATCACCTGCCAGGTGGACAAAGCGACAGCCTGGTTAGCTTTGTCGATCTTGGTCCAAGTATTCTCTCTCTCGCCGGGTTACGACCACCTGAACACATGCACGGCTCTGCGCGTTTTGGGACAAAAGAAATAAAAGAACGAACGCATATTTATGCTGCCAAAGATCGATTTGATGAGCACTTTTTCCATGAGAGGGCGGTCAGGACACACCAATACAAATACATCCGTAATTATCTGCCAGGATTACCCGGTGGCCAACATCTCATTTATCGCGATAATCAAGACATCATGCAGGATTTATGGAAACACCTTGCTGAAGGAAAACTAAATATCCAGCAAAGTACTTGGTTTAATCCACAGCCTGAGGAATCACTGTATGATGTTCTCGAGGACCCTCATGAGATCAACAATCTGGCTAGCAACCTAGAGTATTCGAACGTGCTTAAAGACATGAGATTGGCCCTTTCGGATTGGATGAAGGGGATGCCCGATATGGCAGAAAAACCTGAAATCGACATGGCGAAAATATTTTGGCCCAACGGAATCCAGCCGGTAACGGAGTATCCAACCCTTTCTCAACGGGAGGGCGTTGTTATAGCAAAAAACAACACCGAATCTGCGTCAATTGGATACAAAATTGAAAATGGTCCTTGGAAGCTCTATCTAGGTCCAACCTACATCGGTGGCGGGAAGACTGCGACCTTCAAGGCCGTAAGGTACGGATGGGCCGAAAGCTTGGAAGCCAAAATCAAGATGAACTAGCTATCCTCTAACAATAAACCACTCAACAAGGATAACGATTGAAACAAACCCGACGAAAGTTTCTACTTCAGAGTGCGCTAGGGATCAGCGCTATGCCCCTAGTAGTCGCCAATCTTCGGGCATCTGCAGCAGTATCATCTGGACTAGCAGAGGTGTTCAAAGATGACTTCCATCTAGGCACAGCAATATCTGATGCCACCTTGCGAAGCGGTGATAGTAGTTTATTAAATCTAATCGCACGAGAATTCAACACGATCACGGCTGAAAATGCCATGAAGTGGGAGAGCTTACAACCTAGTGAAAATCAATTTTCATGGCACCTAGCGGATGACTTTGTAAAGTTTGGGCGCAAAAATAAGATGCTCACCATAGGACATACCCTAGTCTGGCACTCTCAGACGCCGGAATACGTCTTCAAAAATAAGGCGTCCCTCGCCTCTCGAGGAATATTACTTAGGCGCATGCAAAATCACATTGGGACGGTGATAGACCGCTACAAGGACTCTATAGCTATCTGGGATGTGGTCAATGAGGCTATCGAGCAGAACAAATGGCGACGTAGCAAATGGTTGGAAATTATTGGAGAGGAATATTTTGCCAAAGCATTCGCATTTGCTCGGGAGACTGATCCGACCGCGCATCTAATCTATAACGACTACAACATGCACAATCCTGATAAACAAGAATTCATTATAGCCCAGGTGAATAAATGTAAGAAAATGGGTATAAGAGTGGATGGTGTCGGTATGGAATGTCATGCTACGCTAGATGAAGGTCCTCCGATAGTTGAAATAGAAACGGCTATCGTAAACTTTGCCAAAGCGGGGTTAAGAGTACACATTTCCGAGTTGGATGTGGATGTGCTTCCATCCGCTTGGGACTATCAAGGGGCTGAAATCGATGTGAACTATGAGTACTCGGAAAAGATAAATCCATACAAGAATGCGCTCCCAAGTGCAGTCTCTGCAAGGTTGGCTGAACGATATAGAGAACTATTTGAACTCTTTATAAAACATCGAGACAAAATCGCTCGGATCTCATTTTGGGGGACAACTGATGATGAATCTTGGAAGAACGACTGGCCGATGGCAGGAAGGACGAATTACCCACTCCTATTTGACCGTTCCCGAAGTCCGAAAGCCCCATATTTTGCTATAAAAAACCTTAAATAGAAATAACCAACTGCGAGCTCGCTTAAGTTAATGGATCGACGAGAATTTATCTATCGCAGTGCACTTACGGGAGCATTACTCTCTGGGACGGCTTCCGGATTGCGGGCGGAGGCTATAAAAAAAACCGGCCTTGCCGAGGTATATAAGGATTCCTTTAAGTTGGGAACGGCCATGTCAACAAAGACGTTGAGCGGTAAAAACCCGTCAATGTTACCCCTTATAGCGAAAGAGTTTAACGCTATTACCGCGGAAAATGCGATGAAATGGAGTGCAATTCATCCGGGCTATGATCATTGGATTTGGGATCTATGCGATCAATTTGTAAAGTTCGGAAGCGAAAACTCTATGCTGATGATCGGCCACACCCTTGTATGGCATAAACAGACTCCCTCCTCTGTCTTCATGAACAAAGGAAAATTAACCTCTCGCAAAAAATTACTCAAACTCCTGGGAAATCACATTAGTACGGTGGTAGATCGTTACAAAAACTATGTTGCTGTTTGGGACGTGGTTAATGAGGCATTCGATGAGGAAATCGGTTGGCGTAAAAGCAGCTGGTATAATGTCCTTGGCCCCGACTATTTAAGTCAATCCTTTGAAATCGCTAGTGAAGCCGATCCAACAGCGCACCTGATTTATAATGATTTCAAACTCGAAAACAAAAAAAAGCAACGGTTTGCGATACAGCAAATAAGAACTCTGAAGAAGAAAGGTGTCAGGGTAGATGGAATAGGCCTGCAGTGCCATGTGGAACTGAATCCGAATAAACCAACAATCGAGCAGCTTGAGGAGACTATAATAAACTTTCATAAAGAGGGCTTGCAGGTTCATATCACTGAGCTAGACGTGGATGTTCTCCCTAATGCATGGGGTTACAGAGATCAACATATCAATGACCTTCCTGAAAGAGCGGGCAAATTAAATCCATACAAAGACGGACTACCCGAAAGGGTGAGCACACTTCTTGCTTCAAGGTATGAAGAACTATTTCGATTATTCATCAAGCATCAAGATAAAATCCCAAGGGTATCTCTTTGGGGAACATCCGATGATGAGACATGGAGGAACTATCGACCAGTGGTCGGCAGAACAAACTATCCGCTCCTGTTTGACTCGCGACAACAACCGAAAAAAGCATACTTTGCACTCCATAAACTAGGGACTGACTCTTAATCAAAGATCAATTCGCAGCCAACGAGAACGAGGCAAAAATCCATGTAAAAATGAAAAAGTCCAGAGGGTAATTGATCCATATAACCACCAGTCGACCGCCATATCCACTATCGATCACTCTGCCGAAAACACCCACTCGGTGCGGCTACAATACCTTTCACCGGAATATAAAATAGTGCTTGGAAAATTTTTGTTGTTGGGGCTGTCGGGGAAGTGTTGTGTCTCAAGTGCAACACCCGAATATCTGTCGTAATGTACCCCTTTTTTGCCCCCGCTAGTAATGCTCAAATGGTTGCCAGAATAAACTTGAATGCCGGGCTGATCGGTAAATATCGACAATTTTCGCCCCGACGCTTTCGAATACAAAGTCGCTGCAATGGGTAAGCCCGCGCCAGAGGACTTCGCCAGACTCCACGTATGATCATAACCCCCAGCAATCTTTAACTGAGCATGTTCGGCAAAAATATGTTCACCAATGTTTCTCGGGTTACGAAAATCCATCACTTTATCGACCACTAATAAATCGCCAGTTGGAACAAAAACCTCATCGACGGGGAGATAATGATCTGCCCTGATGAATAGCTGATGGTTTAGAATATCCCCGTTACCATGTCCATCGAGATTGAAATAAGGATGCTGCGTAAGATTGACAATCGTGTCCTTATCGGACTCAGCAGAATATTCAATTGAAAATCTGTTATCTTTTCCAAAACGGTATTCCGCCATCACCGATAAATTACCCGGGTAACCCTGATCGCCATCCAAGCTATGAAGGATTAATTGTAAAAAATCACCATTCTTATCATTAAGGACCCGCGCGGACCAGAGACGCTTATCAAACCCCTTAGAGCCACCATGCAAAGAGTTGTCGCCCTCATTCTTATCCAGCTGATAGCAAAATTCTTGAATAAAAAATTTACCTGCGGCAATACGATTTGCAAAGCGGCCAATGATTCCTCCGAAAAAAGGGCCAGGTTCAGCATATTTCTGTGGTTCATCAAATCCTAATAGTACGTCAGAAATCTCACCGATTCGGTCAGGGACATGTACACCCAGAATAGTACCCCCAAGTGGGGTAATATCTATCCACGCTCCTGTTCCGTTTGATAACCTAAATACACTTATCTCCGATCCATCTGCTAGCACACCAAACCGTCTTTCCATAATTCCTACCACACCCACTTCAGATCGAGTCAAGGGGAGGAGATTGCTAGTGAAGAGGGCACTGCTGACCATAAATTCCCTTCCTGTAATGGCTTAAGTCCTAAGCACCGACCCTCGCTCAATACATTTCTTTTTGCTGTTTCCATGCAATGCGCATACTAAAAATATCGAACTCAGTAATTGAATCTGAGTTGTTCATTATAGAGCTAATAGCCGCCCCATCTGGATACTTATCGATACTGTATATGTCATCAAGAAAAAATGTGTGTCCCATCTCATGGGCAAAAACACTATACCGAGTCTCACCTGATTCGTATTGGGTAACATTACCACCAAGCTTTAGATACTGTCTTTGGGCAACAGCGTCCCATGACACCTTATGCCAGAACTTGGTCAAAAAGTGATCCAAGCTTTCAGGATGCTGAAAGCTTTCCCAATCATCAGGATAATATGACACATCGGCGCCAAGATCTTCCCCAATACCAACCACCTTGACCCGACTGAAGTCGTCGAGAGAATACCAGTTCTGATTAAATTCAGCTCCATCATTACGAAAAACCACCTTCCATGGAGAGCGCTCATTTGTACCTGTAAAACCCCTTACCTGTGGATATCGTCCGAACGCATCGGTGAATGTGGCGTCGCTTAAAACACCGTTATTAAAGACAAACCCGAAAAGTTTAACGTCTACCTGTCTATCAAAAGTTGGATCATATGCCCTCAAGCCGGTAATCCATTCGTTTGCAATCTTCTGGTAATCTGCTCTCATGCGGTTAATCGCAACTGCGGTCACCGGACCATCCCATGACTCTATATGGAAATATATGGGCCACTCTCCTGTCTGATATATCTGCCATAGCGGATTTCTTAACCCGACAAAATTATCTAGACAAATTTCCTGAAAACGTTGCCCATTTATGATGAATAGATCCTTTTCTGACTGAGAAAGGTTAATATCAGACAGGAATTCCTCGTAATAACCCTCTTCATTCCTCAAAAAGAAATCCCAAATGCGACTATATAATTCAAAACTGCCTCCAAAGTTGGCAGTGTGTCCCGCTCCCTCAACCGTCACATACCTGACTCGCCGGTTTTCAATGCATGCGTTGAAGGTATGTTCAGTAGCTCTATAATTTCCCCACTCCAAAGATCGGACTGATGCCTCAGAGTTGCATGAAAAGCTCAAGGCCCAATTCTCGGCGCTCGCTGTCGCAGACATAAAAACATGATTTGCCACGCCAGCCCCACCATCAATCGGTATCAGATTATCCTCCGTTCCGTTGACCTGAAATATTGATAAGGCTTGCGGAGGCACAGTCAAACCGATAATTTCCGTCTGCTGGCTAATGATAGGAGCAATGCCCTTAAATAATGAAGTCTCTTTACCAATTTTGTTAACCATCCCAGCACCATTAGAAGTGCCAACGCCGTACATCTGATGTAAATCAAACAATTCAGAGGAACCAACAAAATTTGTTATTGACCTAACAAAATCTACGTCATCAGCGTTTGTCTCTGTGCCAACGTTCCAACGACGATCATAACCATCCGGGAAAATACCAATAAATTTCTCGGAATCAATTAAGTCTACTACTCCCCGTCCTTCAGAAAGCCACTGATTTCCGCTTCCTCCAGCACCATGAAAGAAAAAAACCACAGGATATTTTGTCTTATTCATGGTGGACGGAAACCTAATGTGAAAAGTGCGCTCTCTCACAATTCCATC
>PCCK01000068.1 GCA_002731695.1 Porticoccaceae bacterium | reverse complement strand
GAAAGTGAGGCCTCTCTTAAATAAGATTTGATCACCTCCATTATAGATTCTGCTTTTCGCTTTTTCATAGTTCGACTGTGTATCTAATTTGTAGATTTTCGCCGATGGGAGAGGCTGCTCTGAGGCTATTGGGATTTTATGCGCCGACGCAGCGACGAACCCTGAAAATAGAATTATGGCGATAATTAGAATGTTTAAGACCTGTCTATACATTCGTGTTTTGCGTAATTTGGTCTTCCTTCATTCTATTGTGATTCCTATATCCTTCGGGAAGTTAAAGACTCACCAAGATTTTGCAAATAAATGCGCACCAAAAACAACACTTACAAATTGTGCAATAAGATCAGGTTTGTCCTCGAGACGCCTTCTTTGGCATTACTAAATTTTTTTCCCATTTAAAACATATTTTTATCTAACTATTGACATTATCATTATTTATCTAGACCATCCCTCAAAGTATTTGGTAAATTGGTCTTACCAATTCGTAGTGGGCTTTACAATAAGCGTTCATTCATATATCCGCTTTTATTGCTGCGCACTTTGGTTATCAAGGAGGAGGATAAAAGTCGTGAGTCAAATAAAAATATCACTTGTGAGAGATCGTTTTTTCTATGTGGTAGTCTTAGCATATTCTTTCGTAAGCGCAGAGTTGTTACAAGCCGAATCCGCTTTGCTTGAGGAGGTGGTGATTTACGGTACCCGAAAAAGCCTTGAGTCATCACTGAGCGTCAAGCGCAACTCAGATCAAATTGTTGATTCTCTGTCAGCTGAGGGGATTGCAAAATTACCAGACTTAAATCTAGCCGAGGCACTCGGTCGCATTCCGGGAGTGCAAGTAAGTCGAGGTGGCGTAAGCCGAGAGGGCGGTGTCACCCTAAGGGGATTACCTGGACAGTTTCAAAGGAGCACTCTCAACGGACGATACTTGGCTAGTGCGGGACGGGATGGGCTGGCTTTCGGTAGAATGAGATCAGAAGTTTTTTCAGGTATTGACGTAATAAAATCGCAAACAGCTAAGAATATCACTGGTGGACTCTCTGGGTTGGTTGATTTAAAAACTGGCGGAGCACTGGGGATGGGTGATAAAACAACGATCTCACTTGATCATTACCATGAGTCTCTGACACAGACCACAAAGCCGGGCGCTGCGATTACCTTCAGTCGACAGCTTATCGAAGAAAAACTAGCGGTCCGAGGGGCATTAGGTGTTAAGAAAAATGATTTTAGAACCGACCAAATGCAAATTGCCATTTACGATATTGACGATGGAGGCACCGCTGAAATTCCGACTGATGATCTGTACACCCCTCGTCAGCTTAGATTCGATATTGATAATTTTGAGAGTGAAACGCTTGCTGGGTCTTTCGGTTTGGAGTACAAAATTAACGAAAATCTTCAAGCAAAGCTGGATGGCTTCTATAACAATGACGATTCGACTGATATTCAACAACAGCTTCGTATTGAAAGTCGGGGAGGCTCTACAAGAACCGCGTTAGGAGAACCCGTGATAGGAGGTTTCGGGGGCACTCAACAGCATATTACTATCGAGAAGCCACGAATTTGGCATGATGTGCGAGGTCGGTTAGAGGATCATACCGTCTCAGCTATGACGGCGTCGCTGAATTGGGAGAATGATGTGTGGCAGATCGGCGGTACTTTCCACCAAACAGAGGCTGAGCGTCAAAGGCTTGCCCCTGGTCTTATGGTAAGGCTTGAGGATAAGAGCCCTAATAATGATTTTATAGCGAACATCAACATAGGTAATGGAGATCCCGGTACTGCAGAGTTTGATTTGAGTCCAGATGATTCAGCCCAACTTATCGATTTAGATCAGGATTTTGGTTCCCCGACAAGTTCGGGAAAGCGACAGATAAGGTCAGTCTTGCATGGTGGAAACGAATCAATACAAAGCGGATTTTTGGATACACTTGAGAAAGATGAAGAACTATCTTTCCAAATTGATATATCTCGGTCGCTGAAAATGGGTCCGTTTACTATGCTGTCTGCCGGGCTTTCCCGTCGAGAAAAAGAGCAGTCAGACGACTCAGCGAGGATTACACTTTTTGGAGGGAAAACTGAAAACGTTAGCAATGCTATGCATGTGCCCTCAAGTATCGTCTCAGAAGATGACTTTCTTGGTGGAGGGCTAGGTAAATTTGACGCGGTGAATGACTTTGGCAGTGTTGACCTTTTCGGGTTCTGGGATGCCTTACGACCTTTCGAGCCTAATGATTCGAGCTACACACTCAACGCGATGGAAATTACCACCTTGATTGACAGTACCGCCGCTGCCGCTATTTTTGAGAATGAAGTTGAAATCGTTGGAGGTTACGTCCAAGTAGACTTTAGCAGCGAAGTTAGCGAGTTCGTTAAATTTTATGGAAATTTCGGTATTCGGCGCGAAGAGACAACTCGCTCAACAACAACGAGGTCGACAGACGGAGTAAGAACGTTCGAATATTCTAACACATTGCCTTTGATTAATTTAGTTGCAGACATTGGTGAGAATTTTGTTGCTCGCCTGTCTTATACAGAGACCATGCGCCGGCCGGAGGCCGATGAGTATGCTGTAACGAGGGTGATTGACGTTCGAGCCGACCAGATAAGTATCGATATCGGCGCGGCTAATTTACGTCCATTTTTAGCTGAAAATCTTGATTTTTCATTTGAGTGGTATAATAGAGAGGGGTCAGCAGTAACGTTGGGGATTTTTGACAGAGAGATAACTGATTTTGCTTCGCCTGACTATCTTTGCCCAGCTGATGGCGGAGGATTTGGTTTCGGAGTATTACAATTAACTGGTTCTCAATGTTTAACTACAGTTGCAACGCCTGCAGTCGAGGATGGATTTCCCATTGAGATTGGGACCATTGTTGAAATTGAAGCGGCTACAAATCAAGATTCGTTTACGATTAGTGGGTTTGAAATATCAATTCAACAAAACTTAGACTTCTTGCCCTCGCCTTGGAACGCTCTGGGTGGTCAGATTAATTATACAAGCGTAGACCTTGATAGTAGCGGAGGCTTCGAGCTGGAGGAGGTTTCTGAGGACTCATATAATATTATTTTATATTACGAAACGGAACGACTTGGTGCTCGCGCTGCATTCAATTCTCGATCCGACTATCTCATGCCGGGAGGAGGAAGTTTTCGCGGTGCCGAGCGTCGCGGTGACGACCGCACACAGCTCGATCTCGCCTTTCGCTACGCTGTGAATGACAATATGAATTTGAGCCTTGAGATTTTTAATCTCACAGACGAGATCTTGTATGAGTATGAGGCGGATAAGAATCGTCCTAGGAATTATTTTAGTTATGGACGGACTATCTCTTTTGGACTCAGATATGAGATGTAGACAATCGAGCGACAGAACATAGTGGAAGACAGATTTTTTAACCCATAGAAATCTGTGCGAGGCAAAACTCTTTCATGCGGGTTAAAAAAATAAGACGCTCACTGAACTGCATGATTTTTGACGGAAAGCATCCCATCAAAAAGATGAAGGCTCTGTACCGAGGACATATGATAACTAGATTGGCTGTTCGTAGAAATTTAAGGTGATTTTATCTTCTCATGATCTTTGTTGCCGCCGAAACACCCATTTGATCTTGATAATGGCTTTAATTTTTTTTTCTTTTGCTCCAACATTAAAGGCCGTTGCAAGGGATGTCCAAAAACCTAATATCCTAATAATTTTGGCTGATGATCTTGGCTGGTCCGATATATCGCCATATGGAGGTGAGATAGCAACGCCAAATCTTCACGACCTGGCGGATAATGGACTAAAATTTACCCAGTTTCATAATACAAGCAAATGCTTTCCATCACGGGCCTCCCTTTTAACAGGGTTATATGCCCAGCAGGTCGGAATGAGTGAATCCCCCAATTCGTATTTAGAAAATTCTATCACGTTAGCCGAGGTCCTCAAGTCAGCGGGATATTCTACCTATATGGTTGGAAAACATCATGGGCTTGAGAACCCATTTGACCGAGGATTCGATCGTTATTTTGGTCTGCGAGACGGTGCGACAAATCACTTCAATCCCGGATTGCCAAGGCAGGGTGAGGCGGTGCCTGCACAAAAACGTCCCGGAGAGCGGATCTGGTGTATTGATGAGGATTGTTTGCAGCCGTATACGCCGACAAGCATGAATTTCTACAGTACAGATACATACACCGATAAGGCTCTAGAGTACTTGAGAACCCACAAGGATAGTGAGACTCCTTTCTTCCTCTACATATCTTATCAAGCTCCCCATGACCCATTACAAGCATGGCCGAGTGACATAGCGAAATATAAGGGGCGTTATAAGGATGTCGGGTATGAACAAACGGCCAGAGCTCGCTACGAGCGGCAAAAAAAATTGGGGTTAGTGAATCATACATTCAAATTACCAGAGCCTGAATATCAACCCTGGGATAGTCTTTCATCCAGTGATCGCTTAATTGAGGATCAAAAAATGGCTGTTTATGCAGCGATGATTGATCGGATGGATCATAATATTGGACGGGTGGTAAGTGAACTAAAGTCTAAAGAGCAGTTAGATAATACCCTCATCCTATTTGCTTCTGATAATGGTGCGTCAGCAGAAGTGGTTGAAGTCGGAAATGGCGATATAGGTGCGATAGACCGTTGGACATCCTTGGGTCGCAACTGGGCTAGCGTCAGCAATACCCCATTTCGATACTATAAAAATCATAGTTATCAGGGCGGTATCAACACGCCGCTTATTGCACATTGGCCTGACGTGATTTTTGACGGAGGAAGGGTTACCGAGTATGTGGGACATTTTGTCGATATTATGGCCACAGTAGTTGATATATCCTCCGCTCATTACCCTCAAAAATTTAATGGCCAAAAAATTCCAACGTACGAAGGTACCAGTCTTTTATCAGTGTTTGCTGGTGAGACAGAAAACAGAGTTGGACCACTTTTTTGGGAATGGAGGACCGGGAAAGCTGTTCGCGTTGGGAATTGGAAACTAGTATCGAGTTCTTCGGAGGATTTAAGGAAAGATGGTAAATGGGAGTTATACGATATGTTAGTTGACAAGACTGAGACTACAGACCTTGCCTCAAAATTTCCTACAATAGTTAATGAGCTCGTTCAAGCTTACCAAACTTGGCGGCTTCGGATGAGGCCTGAAAATGGTTTGGACTAAAAAATTAGGCGTTCTTATAATCATTTGTGATAGGTATTTTGAGAGAGTAATACCAGCATCTTTTAGTCCTACTCTAGATAGAGTTTATATTAAGAATTTGTTCAAGAAACATTGAGATGGCTAAATCTTTCAGATGTTAGGCTCTTGGAACTTTTTTGCAGGGGTTGTTTTATCCTCTCAACTTGAGGTTAGACAAATCAGACTGAAGTAATAAATTTCATTTATCTAACTTTTTGCTGATACTCCACGTCGCCTTCCATAAAACGAATGATCGGTGAATGGACAATTTGATAGATAGATAACTTCACATTTAGGAAGAGAAAAATTATGAAAAACTACTGTTTTCTTAAAATCCTCATATTAGGTAAAGTCTTGCTGTTTATTTCGACTGGAGCTCACACCGCAGAAAATGATTTCGCCGTAGAGTATGTTCAGAATTTGATATCGAGACCTAGCATATCATTGGATGGAAAATGGGCTCGGATTGTTGATCCTTTTGAAAACGGTTTCTATAACCATCGATACCAGCCACACAAGGATGGTTATTTTAAGAACAAAAAGGTCCAGTCTGTGTCAGACCGGATAGAATATAACTTCGCCACGGCAAAGAAGCTATCGGTGCCCGGTGACTGGAATTCTCAAGAGGAGCAACTTTTTTTTTATGAGGGTACAGTTTGGTATCAAAAGGACTTTGATTTAGTAAAAAAAGCAGATAAAAAATATATCATCCAATTTGGGGCAGTTAACTATCACGCAATTGTATACATAAATGGTAACGAGGTTGGTCAGCATGAGGGTGGATTTACTTCCTTTCAATTTGATATCACAAAAGAACTCAAGGACGGAGCTAATTTTGTTGTTGTAAAGGTGGATAATCGCAGGTCTAGAGATCAAGTTCCCACAGTGAACACCGATTGGTGGAACTATGGTGGAATTACAAGATCTGTAATTATTACAGAGCTTCCGTTATCGCACATAAATGATTACTACATAGGCGTTTCAACGCATATCGATGGCGGTATTGAGGGCTATGTTGAAATAACTACCGCAGAGAGAGAAACATCAGACGTTGTACTTATTAGCATCCCAGAATTAGGTATAAAATATGAAGCTTCACCCGACAAGAACGGTTTAGCTAGGTTTGCCGCGGACGTCTCTCCGGGCCTTTGGTCGCCAAAAACTCCAAAGCTCTATGGTATGGAAATTAGTTTTTTAGAAGATCGCGTTTCTGACCAGATTGGCTTCAGAACGATTTCGGCAAATGGTGATGAAATTTATTTGAATGGAAGTCCTATTTTTTTAAAAGGTATAAGTATTCATGAGGAATCGCCGCTCAATGAAGGCCGAGCTTGGAGTGCTGCAGATGCGCATGTAACTCTGTCGTGGGCAAAAGAGTTGGGCGCTAATTTTGTGAGACTGGCACACTATCCGCATAATGAGGCCATGATTAAGGCAGCAGACCAATTAGGTCTGATGGTTTGGTCTGAAATTCCGGTTTATTGGACTATTCTTTTTGACAATAAAGCCGTTTATGCGAATGCTGAGCGCCAATTAACTGAGATGATTACTAGGGACAAGAATAGGGCGGCAATCGTAATGTGGTCGGTTGCGAACGAGACTCCTCTATCGGAAAACAGGCTCTCATTCCTAAAAAAGTTGATTAAAAAAACACGGTCCCTCGATCCGTCCAGGTTGGTGACTGCGGCAATCGACACTCAAGATAAGTCAGAAAATGAAATTGTTCTCAGGGATCCTTTGGCTGATTATCTGGATGTGATTGGAATCAATAGCTACTGCGGTTGGTATTGGGGCTTGCCAGAGGATTGCGCAAAAAAGACTTGGGACTCGAGCTATAACAAGCCCATCATAATGAGTGAAATGGGCGGCGGTGCTAAACAGGGGTTGTACGGAAACCCTGATCAGATTTGGACCGAGGAATTTCAGGCAGCCGTGTACGAGCATAATTTAGTTATGGCTCAAAACATAAAGGGATTAAGCGGACTCTCGCCGTGGATATTAAAAGATTTTCGTTCACCCCGCAGGCACCTAAACCATGTGCAAGACTTTTGGAATCGGAAAGGCCTAGTTTCGGAGCGAGGTGTAAGAAAGAAGGCTTGGTATGTTCTGCGTGATTTTTATGTTTCGCTCGAGAATGGAGACCGTAATTCCCAATGATATATATTTTGCACCTCAGATGACGCCTTGACTTTTCAGATAACTGGAATATCCGATTTCGGGTAGAAATCT
>PCCK01000067.1 GCA_002731695.1 Porticoccaceae bacterium | reverse complement strand
CCTTTGTGGTGGTGTGCTTCGATTCTCATCTGAGAGTTACCGCACTTGGTGCAAGATGTAGGTCTCGTAAGAACACCCTTCTTGATCGCCCGCCTCACGGCTTCATGTGCGCTCTTCTTCTCGGGTGCCTTCCTGTAAGCGGCTCTCCTTCGGTCAGCGTAGATGCCTTTCTTTTTAAGGTAGTCCCTACGTTGGGCGGCACGCTTACAGTCTCGGCACTGCGTCTGCAATCCGTCTGGCTTGCAAGCGTCTCTGTTGAAGTCGCTCTCAGGCAGCTCCTGCTTGCAGCCAGAGCAGAGTTTCACACTGGTCTCCTGTTGCATACTAATACTTTGGTTCTATACATTGACGGGCGTAGTCCACATCACACTGGCGGATCTTACCTTTAACGTTAGCACGTAACGTCCTACGGTGGGCCGGAGTCAGTCGCTTGTGCTTGTTCATATATCGGAGCGCATTAGGGTGGGGTTCTACCCACATCCAGTTACGTTTCAGTCCGCCGTCTTCGACGTAACAACTAGTCAGGCTCAGTAGTCCTGCTCGAACGAGGGGGATATCACTCTCCCTTACGTCATCCGATTGTGTCCCCTCTGCGAGGGCCATTATTCTTTTCTCGTCTGCTTTCATTTTTTTATTTCTACTAGGTGTTAGTTCACTCCAACACCGACTAAGGCTATGGCCCGAAGACCATAGCCTACGGCGGGGCTAGTGACCGAAGTTGAACGGGTTCTCTGGTGGTCCATGACACACGAAGAACCAGTCCTTCACTTCAGCATGCTCATCCTCTACAAGCTTACCAATCCACGAGAACATGTTCGCTTGTGGTGTCCCCCTCTGCACGACAGTCGAGGCTATCTTTACAGCAGGCTTGAGCTTGCGGTGGAACTCAGTGTAAGACACACGCTCTTTGTTCGCAGCGATCAACGAGTTGAATGCCTTCAACACAAGACGCTTGTCCTTCTCGGACAGCTTCTTGATCTGAGATACACGGTACTGCGTGCATTTAATCTGACCGTTTACAATCATACCAACTTAGCATTAAGGGATTCAATAATGACACGACGACCAGCCTCAATAGAGGACTCATCAGCAGACAACAGGTAGTCAGCGAACCGTGTCTTGTGCTTGGCAGCAGTGCCATACTCACTTGAGTATGCCTTGCTAGCATTCGACGTGCGGACCCCAACACCTTCACCACTAGTCCAATACTCAGTGCCTCCGTTCAAGACATCATACATCGTCTCACCACGGTTCCCCTTACCATCGAATGCGAGATCCGTGATACCGGATACGGTGTTCATGGTGCGGGCTGAGAACTTCTCAGTCTTCATGGCATCCTGCAAGAAGTAACCTGCCACGATGGCAACGACATCCCGCTTGGCCACCTTCTGTGCAGCGAGGATCTCCATCGCTTCGATGTGCTTACGCTGCCCTTCAATCAGACCAGCGATGCTCTTCGATAGGTCAGCACACTTCACATCCACGTCACCACGGTGGGTGACCTTCAGATTAATGAAGCCCTTCTCATTGGAGAGAGCCTGCATGATTGAGTTCTTACACACAAGACGGAGGCCAGACAGGAAAACCCGAAGAGCTTCCCCGTTGTGACCACTCGTCACGTTCAGGTAGGTGTTATGCTTGTCACCATTCACATCATACTCACCCATCTTGTAACTCATGAAGAACATCTTCAGGTTGTTGAGGGTTCCCATCGACGATAACGTGGAGTCACAGTCAGTCTTCCTCAACGCTTTGCTGACTGCCTTAGCAATCACCTCGTTCTTGATGACCGAATACTTATCCGTTGCCATGTGCAACGGGATGCGCCTATCGTCCGGCGTCCTCGCTATGAGAGCGCGCTGCTTAGGCAACGGGATTGTCAGCCCGTCCAACGTAGCATGGACACGCGCTCTTTCGATAGGGTGGAACACACCGTGACGCTTGGCATCACGAGGAGTTACGAACTCACCCTCCGACTCTACCTCAAGTCCGTGATACATTTTGTAATCACTTCCTTGTGGAACGAGGACGGTGTCGAGTTCATTGATGGCTTCTACTGTTGTATTTGTTTCCATTTTATTTGGTTCTTTCTATTGGTTTTGGTTTTAGTTGGTGCTGAGACCATTCTCTCAGCTGGATTCATTGATAATAGGTTGTGACTAACTTGTGTCAAATTTATTTTCTTTCCCCGTAGATACTAGCTTACAGCCGATACCGATACCAGATTCAAGGTAAATGATACGGGAATCGGGGTAAAAAACTATTCTCTCTTACCCTTAGTTCTATAATATATATACTATAGAACTAAGGGTCTGGAGAAAAAGTTTTTAGATCGACATCTTGAACGAGGCATTCTTGAGCAGGTCTCCCAACATATCGTCGAGCGACTCACTCAACTCCTGCTTGACGTTGTATTCCATATCGTGGGCTATGCTATCCATGTCTATGTGTGATGCCACGTCATCGATATCCATAGCATATGCCACGTCATCAGGATCTACCTCGACGTGCTTCGCCACGTCTTCATCTCTGATATGCTCGGCGATGTATCTCTCATCTATGAACAGGGCTAGGTTTTCGTAGTCAAGCACACCATCTGATAAGACGATGTTCTTGAGTTCATCTTTAAACAACCAGATTGCTACGTTACGGATCTTAGTTGCTACTGTCTTCTTCGTGTTGGCGATTGCCTTCTTTATTGTTCTCATTATTTCTTATTGGTTTGGTTTGGGTCGTCAGTTTCAACGTGAAACAACGCACACCCTACAACGTCGATGCCTGTCGAGACATAGACGCTGTGTGGGTATGGGTTTCTACTAGTGGACACTAGTAAGTGCAGGCTCAACGACGAAGCCTGTCTCATCCTTCTTGGCCAGCCCCTTCTCAGTAAGGCCCACGACCACACCCTTCTTGTCGAGGAACCTAAGGTCTGTCTCGTCACCACTCACCACATCAAGCCCTAAGTATTCCTCAGGTAGCTGACCACGGAACACGACTGCCGTGTTCACTCCCATGTGGGCCAGCTTCTTGATCCAGTCGTCGTTGGTAACTTCAGACCGTGAGTAGGTGAGGTGGTAGTTGCTAGGCCAGCAGCCCCCCTTCAATCGTTGGGATGCCTTAGCCCTAGACATTGACTTGGTGTAGTCATAGAAGGTCACATCAGGGAAGAGATCGAAGATTGTCTGGTCCCTCTTATCGAAGAGGCTGGTCTTCTCACCTACCACAGTGAGCTTCTCCCATGAGATGTCCGATGTCAGGTTGAGTCGGAAGCATGGCTTGAGTCCAGCTCTCTTAGCTGACTTGATACTGGACCTGATCTCCTTGATCAGCTGCTCCATGAAGGCTTCACGATCTTCAAAGAACATCTTAGTCTTGTCGATGCGTGCTTGCTGCACTGTCTTCATGATGCCTCGGCCTGCTGTATTGAGGCAGGCTAAGGCACATCCCTTCGATGCATAAGGGCAGGTGTTGTATCCTGATATCTTACTAGGGGCTAGGTGGATACCGTAAGTGCGGTATCCGATTGCTTCTCCCTTGATTGTCTTTGTGTTTCCAGCGTTTAGTAGTTTCATTTTTCTTATTGGTTATTGGTTATTGGTTATTGGTTATTGGTTTACTAGTGGACACTAGTCGCATATCTGATCCAGTAGTGACTGGTTGATCTCGACCCACTCATCCGATGAATGGTCTGTCCACTTGGTCCAGCGTGGGCGGATTCCGTTGACAACTTTGTAGATGTCATAATAGGCTTCCCATTCCGACGCTTGCTCATATTGCTCGACGGTCCCAAGACCGTAGTGGTCGCACCATTCAGCGAGTGCCTCTGGATCTGTATACTTCACAGGAACAAACCAGAGGGAGTCTGGATTCTTAGCTCTTTTGGCTTCGTGTTCAGCCGCTCGCTTGGCTACGTGATCTTGGATTTCTTTGCTTACTTTCATATTGTTTATTGGTTATTGGTTTTACTAGTGGTCACTAGTTGTCTCGGTTGAGGGGGTCTAGGTTAAACTGATCTGCGACTTCTGGGGATAATTCAAAACAGATATACTCATGCTCTGCATTACCGTATCGGACTCCCACCGTAAGCCATCTACACTTTTCGTTACCATAAAAACGATAGGCATCTAGCTTATCTGAGGCTTGGCTTAAGTATTTAGCCGTGTCTGTTACCGTCCTCTCGTAGTGCGGGTTATCTTTATTGTATTGAGCGGTCTTGGCCCGCATCACTTCCCACAAATCAAGAGGAACTGCTCCAGAGTAAGGCTGGTGCCAATGGTTACTTGTCATTGTCTCGGTTGAGGGGGTCGAGGTTAAACAGGGCAGCTGTTTCGTATGTAACGAACGGGGAATCGTAATCACCAACACCCATTCCGTAACGGATACCTAAGATCGGCTTGTAGGTACGGCGTCGATAGTCATCATCCCCATGCTGAATCCAACCATCCACAGCGTATATACGATAGGCGTCTAGCTTATCGGATCTTGTGGAGTGATGAGATACCGTCTCCATGAGGAGGTCATTAGTTATCTTGCCATGTATTTCATACGTTATGGCACGGAACAGTTCCCACAAATCAAGAGGGAATGCATCGGGGTAATGTTGATACCAATGACGACCTTCCTCCCGTTTCTCATGGCACTCTAGATTGACACGGCGTTCCTGCTCCTGCTCAAGCTCCCACCACTCTGTAACTTCAGCTTGTTCCAGTAATCGATTCGCTTCTTCTCGGACCTTCTCCCTTCTGCCAAGACTTTCCAAGCAGGAGTTGAATGAGTCGCTCGACGATATTTTGAGACGCTCGTCACTAGCATGAGCCGTATCGAATCCGATGACCCACCTACCATCCTGCTCTTCGGAGTAATTCAGCTCATAATCGATATCAACCTCTTGAAGTTTAGGATATGTCTTACCATACCACGGATGGCCTATAGGTAGGGACACGTAGCCATTGAATCCTCCATGCCCCTTGACGGGGTTTGGACGGAGGAAACTGAATGGCGGTATTGTTTTGTCATTATTTGTTTGCATTATTCTATTTGGTTTTAGTTTTACTAGTGGTCACTAGTTATTTTCTACGTTTCTTTACTTCATTGACTGCCTCCATCACAAGGATGTAAAGGAAGACAGGCATTGCTAATACGCTAGCGATTACTAGCATTACTTCCGGCCCCTTCATTCCTTGAAGGGACTCGCCAATTACTTTTGCTATTTCGTTCATAGTCTATTTGGTTTTACTAGTGGTCACTAGTAGTCGGAGCATCTTCACTCCATTCTACCTACCAGTTGGTAAGCAGAAGGGAATGCGCCCCCTTTCGGGGGCTGACATTTCATTGCTTAGATCTTATGATATCTTCCAACGCTGCGAGAGCTTCCCGCCGCGTCTTCTTTCCAGTGATTTGCTTCGCCGCTTTGAATGTGGCATTTCTTGAATGCCTCATTCCGAGCAACTCTAACTTCAATCCTGATCTAATGGTCAGGAGTCTCATCATTTCGATCTTCTCTTTTGTATCTGCTATCATGGTATTAGTTGGGTTACTAGTGGACACTAGTATTTATCCAATGGTGATAAGGGCTTGGATATCGTCCAATGAAGATTGGACCTTAGCAGCTGCCTCCGTATCAGGTTCCATGTCTTCCAACTTCGCTTTAACACGGCGGAGGGTTTTAAGGATGTTCTTAAGATCATCCTCTGGCTTTTTCTCTTTCGGTTCTACATACTTGCCCCAAAGCTCAGGATCTTTCTTGAACCTTCCCCAGCATCCACCGGCACGGCTGTTGAGTTTCTTGGCGGAAATCTTCTCACCCTTCCAATCAAGGTAGAGCTTGTAAGCTTCTAGCATATCGGCATTGAAGTCTGGCCATTCCCATCCAGCGAGATAGCACATGTTTGCAATCTCAGTGAAGTAAGGGCTAGCATTCGTGCTTCGCTTACTAGTGGCCACTAGTGCTTCAAAGATTGCCAAGCTAGCAGCATTGTCTTCCCCTTCAGCTACGAGGGTTTCCCATCGATTGAATAGGGTAAGGGATGCTTGGTCTATGCTATCGAACATAAGGTCAATTGCAGCGATTAGGTCATTTGCGGTTGTATTCTTTTTCATTGTATTAGTTTTATTGTTTCAGGCAGTTTTGCCCTTCAACCTTACAGGGAGGCAATCATCTCTTTCCTTTTACCTACAAGGGTTATTGATCCAGACAGCCCACCTTCGCCCAAGCCTTCAATCCGAAGGGTGAATCCTGAATCCCTGATCACTAATCTTGATTTGTGGTTCGTGGTTCGGGATTCGTTATTAATAGTTCGCGCGCGGACTAGATAGACGCCACCCGTAGGGTCGGCTTTTTTTTTTCGCGGCGCGCCGTATACATATACCTATTTAGAAAAAAATTGACGGTGGTGCTACGTTTAGTAGGGTATAAGCATGCCGAAATACGACCCGAAGAAGAAAAAAGAGTATTACCAGAAACATCGAAAAGAGCGTCTAAAATACCAAAACGACTATTATGAGCGCATGAAAAGTCGAAGAGTGCGGACTTTTGAGATTATGGAAGAGCTAGAGCCTAGTCAGTTTAATGTGTATAAACAGCAGATAAGTGTTTACAACAAAGAGTATTACAGAAAAAATAGGTCTAAGATACTACGTAAGCGAGCAGAGACGAGAGCGAAAAAGTCGAAATAAAAACTTTTCTTCTAGACCGTTAGTTCTATAGTATATATATTATAGAACTAAGGGTAAGACAGAAAAGTTTTTTTCTGGCCTTTGGAGTTAGTAACAAGTTAAACACATGAAGATACCAAAAGGGTGGAAACAAATAGAAGGAGCGTCTAATTACGCGCTATCGCCGGAAGGACATATACATAGTCTGAAGTCAGGTAAACCGATGTCACGGAGGTGGCGGGGTCTCCGTTTCTGGTCTTCAGTTACGTGTGACGACGGTAAGTATCGTCAGATCGCACACGACGAGTTGCGGTATCAATCGCACGGTTTACCAGATGAAGAGATGAAGATTGTGAAAGGTTACCCTGACTACAAGGTGACGCCGTATGGCGCAGTCTGGAAATACCGGAAGACGCCTCGGAAGTATCGCAATAACCCATTCTTAGTAGAGACTAAAGACATCGGTAACAAGGAGTATGTTAGGATGGTTACTGAGGACGGTAGGCGTCATTGGGTCCGCATGGAGAAGATCATGGAGGAAGCTTACCCCAATGATTGACATTGACTGTCAATTCAATATTCTCGCCAAGTATGTCAAACTTAATTGACTTAGACGGCCTCGACTTAGGGAGCCTT
>PCCK01000066.1 GCA_002731695.1 Porticoccaceae bacterium | reverse complement strand
TTGAGCAGCGGCTCGAAAATTTTGATTGATTAAATTGTGGTGGAAAAAGATTTTAATTTTTAAAAGAGTATTCTAACTTGCAGTATTACGCAAATAAGAGTAGCAGAATGAATCTGCTTCAATAGACTGGGAAAATACAATCATAAAACGAGTATGTTCTCGAATTCAAAGTAGTTTTCAGAATATTTGGGGTGTATTGTGCAAATTGTGGGTATACCAGACGATAATAATGGATAGAATTAAAGCATTTATAAATGGTCGCTTTCAGAATTCTGACGGGGAAACTTTGATTAAAATTAATCCAGTTTCAGGTGCGCCAATAGCGGAAGTTGAAAAGACTGATGGCGCTCTTTTGGAGCAAGCAATTCAGGCTGCAAAAATAGCTCAAAGTGAATGGTCTTCTCTTACAGGTCAAGAGCGCGGTCAAATAATGATGCGCGCCGGCAGAATGCTTGAGCGTTCTCTTGAAGAATTAACTAGGCTGGAGGTAAGGGATGTAGGTAAAGCATGGTCGGAAGCAATTTCAGCTGATGTTCCGTGCGGCGCAGAAGCGTATGAATATTTTGGCTCGCTCGCAGCAACAATAATCGGCACTGCACATAAATGGGCGGATGCAAGAGGCTTCACAGAGCGCGTTCCACTTGGGATTTGCGCTGGAATTGGCGCTTGGAATTATCCAACTCAAATAGCATGTTGGAAATCGGCACCTGCATTAGCTATGGGAAATGCTTTTATATTAAAGCCTTCTGAAATGACCCCATATACCGCGAGTGCGATAGCAGAGATATTACACAAATCGGGGTTGCCACCAGGGCTATTTCAAGTGGTGCACGGTGATTTTTCAGTTGGTCGTGTATTATGTGAACATCCTGATATCGCTAAAATATCATTGACTGGCGGTGTTGAAACTGGAAAGAAAATCATAGCGCAATCTGCGTCCACTCTAAAGAAGGTGACACTTGAGTTAGGCGGCAAAGCACCTTTAATTGTTTTTGCAGACGCCGATTTCGATTTGGCAGTCCAAACTGCGATAGATGCAAATTTTTATACTGCAGGAGAGGTTTGCTCAAACGCAACACGTGTTTTTGTTGAAGAAAATATCTTGGGTAAATTTGTCGAAGCGATGAAAGAAAAAACGGAAAAGTTAAAAATCGGCGACCCCATGAAAGAAGAAACTCAGATTGGAGCTCTTATTTCTGAGCAGCACCTGCAAAAAGTGCTATCTTATATTTTGATTGGAAAATCTGAGGGCGCTAATCTAGTTACAGGGGGTGAAAGGCAATTTCCGGATGGGTGCGAGGGTGGGTTTTTTATAAGCCCTGCGATTTTTGTAGACTGCAAAGATAGCATGCGAATTGTAAGGGAAGAGATATTTGGGCCTGTGATGGCGGTTCTAAGCTTTAATAGTGAGAGTGAAGTTATTTATAGGGCAAATAACACTCCATTTGGCTTAGGAGCTGGTATAATGACAGCTGACCTCTCAAGAGCCCATCGAATTGCAGATAAACTTGACGTTGGTAATATCTGGATAAATAGCTATAATTTAATTCCGTCTGATTGGCCTTTCGGCGGAGTTAAACAATCAGGTTTTGGCAGAGAATCGTCCGTTTTTGCCTTGGAAAGTTATAGTCAGGTCAAGGCAACCTATATCAATTATTAAAATTTTTTCACAGGCTTTTTAAATTCTTTTTGAAGAAACAATAGATCTTAAAGGGCTAGTTTTGTTTCTTCAGGAGTGTTTACCGTTTTACGCACAAATTCTCGCCATACAATTACAAGACTACTTACAAAAATAGCTGAAGCTCCGATGAGCTCAAGGGATGTTGGCGTTTCAGAAAAATACAAAAATCCAGCTATCCCAGCGGCAGGAAGCTGTAGATATCTGAGAGTAGTCACAACTACAGCATCAGCATACCGGTAAGCAAGTGTTACAGAGAGTTGTAGGAACGAAGCAAGGATTCCTAGTAGTAGTAAGAGTAACCAGACATTTCCTTCGTGCGAAGCAGTTAATTGCGTTGGAAAAATTGTTAAACCAACGGATGAGACTACAAAAGCTCCAAAAAAATTATGAATTAGAGTAATAGTAAATGGAGAATCAGATTTACCTAGTTTTCTCAAAATTATTGATAATGCTGCTCCGGTAAAAGCGGCTAATATTCCATATATAATCCCCACACTCAGCTCGCTAGAAAAAGGATTTGTGATGAAAAGTACACCAATCATGCCAATAACCACTGCTGACCATCTATAAACACCAATTTTTTCTCCTAATAACATTGGTGAAGCCAGTGTGACAAAGATGATTGAGCTTTGAAAAAGAGCCGTCGCCAACCCAAGGGATATATTTTGTAAAGCAAGGAAAACAAGAGTTATACTGCTAAGCCCTAAAATAACTCTAAGGGCCATTGCGAGTTTGTTGTTTACAAAAAATAATTTCTTTTTATGTATAAGAAAAGCGCACAAGATGAGTATTGGTAGCGCAAACCAAAAACGGAAAATTAATATACGAATAATCGACAATTCTTGGGCAAGTTCCTTGACAAGCATGCTAGTCAATACACCGAATATCACGGTTAATATCGAAAACATTACACCTCTTGCTAAATCAGACATTTTTAAACTTTTTGAACAAAGCCATTTGCGGTTGAAACGAAAATACCAATTTTTAAGTATCTGATATTTACAAAGGCTCTAAGATGTTGACTTTATATCCTAACCATAGTTTAAGCTGAGGTGAAAAGTCAAAAAGTTAGGTCAGATTTATGACGAATTATACTGGGTCGTTCTATGCTCTAATCGCTTTTAGTCTTTTCGCCATCCATGATGTTTTCATTAAATTTTTAACTTTGCATTATTTGCCGTTCCAAATTATTTTTGTTTCATCACTGATCGCGATACCATTTACACTTTTAATTATCCCTATATTTTCTGATATCACGTCACTGAAGCCCGTTTACCCGAAAGTTATGTTTTTTCGTGTAATTATTCTCATTACAACTTCTGCTTGTGTATTTTATGCCATATCTTCAATATCTCTTGCTGAAGTTTATGCGTTGCTTTTCTCAGCACCTATTATAATTACGGCACTGTCTCATCCTCTTCTTAGGGAAAAAGTTGGGTGGAAAAGGTGGTCTGCAGTTTTATTTGGGTTCTTTGGTGTTTTAATCGTTTTGCAACCAAATATATTCTATCTGAAGTTAGGCCATTTAGCTGCTATCACAGCTGCTTTTGGTATCGCAATTATATCTATATTATTAAGAAAAGTTGGTAAAAAAGAGCGGGTAGCCCTTGTACTTATCTATCCATTAATTGGAAATGTTTTGATAATGGGCTGTATTTCTGCGTTTATCTACAAACCAATGCCAGTAGAACATTTGGGATTATCAACACTGGTAGGTATCTTTTCTTCTACAGGTATGGTTTTTATGATTTTTGCATACCGTATTGCAAACGTCGTACTTGTGGCGCCAATGCAATATTCGCAAATAGTTTGGGGCTCATTTCTTGGATGGCTGTTATTTTCAGAGAAAGTTGAATTTAATGTGGTATTTGGAGCAACTATTATTATAAGTAGTGGACTTTTTATAGTTTTCAGGGAAGCACAAAAAAATATTATTATAGCTTCTCCGACAAGTCATACCAGATAACCAATGCCTATTAAAATATGAACTTGTATTATCTGGTTAACTTCGGACCATTGTAGGATTTGAGATGATTGAATTGATAAAAAAAAATTATAGATAAAGTATACTTAGTTTTTTATCATTCAAAACGTTTTAAAATCAATTTAGTATTTTTTTATATTTTTAATAATATAATAACATTATGAATTTAATATTTATGCAATAGCACTATTAAATAATGGACAAAATTATCGATAATGTTATATTATTTTTGATTATTTGACCATCGATAGTAAGGAAAAGATTATGAAAGCATCAGCATTTAGCTATCACAAGCCAAACTCTCTTATTGATGCTCTAGAATTATTACAAAATGAAGAAGACGCAAAGGTACTTGCTGGCGGTCAATCATTAATGCCTATGCTCAATATGCGATTTGTTCAGCCCGAGACTGTAATCGATGTTAATGGGTTAGAAGAGCTAGCTAGCATTAGCTTCACCGAAAACTTAGAGATAGGTGCTTTAACACGACAGAAAACCCTAGCGGCAGATCCGATAATAAAACAGCATTTGCCAATTATGCAGGAGGCTTTGACTTGGGTTGGGCATTTTCAAACCCAGTCTCGCGGAACTATTGGTGGTAGTTTATGCCATTTAGACCCAGCGTCTGAATTGCCTATGGTAGCCCTTTTATACGATGCTGAGTTGCAAGTTGCTTCCGTTTCTGGAACACGTTTAATTCCAATGCAGGAATGGGCTCTTGCATATATGATGCCGTCCATCGGACCAGATGAATTGCTAACTAAAATAATAATTAAACCTTGGCAAGGCGTACATGGATATGGTTTTCAAGAATTTGCACGCAGGCATGGTGATTTTGCAATAGCAGCGGTTGGATGTTTATTAAAACTAGATAATAACATTATTACTGATATTGCATTATCAATCGGCGGTGTTGAAGACGTGCCTCGAAGATTTTTGGAATGTGAAGATAGATTGCGTGGAATGACATATGATATTGAAGAGATAAAGACAGACGTTCTTGAGCCATTGGACCAAATTAACTATTTGGATGATAGCCTCGTTACAGGAACTTACAGAAGAAGATTACTTAAAGGACTGCTCATACGCGCGATTGAGCAAGCCGCGCTCCGGGTATAGTTTTTTTTAAAAGGGGAGAAGTAATATGCAAGAGCAAGATGTTCATATGCATGTAAATGGAAAATTGGTTTCAGGAAAAGTGGAATCACGAACCCATTTGGGTGATTTTCTTCGTCAGACAGTTGGTCTTACGGGCACTCACCTTGGATGTGAGCATGGAGTGTGTGGTGCGTGTACCGTAATAGTTGATGGAGATGCCGTACGTTCTTGTTTGATGCTTGCAGTTCAGGCAGAAAATTGCAAAGTGACAACTATAGAAGGTATAGCAGAAGAAGATGGAAGTCTGCATCCTTTGCAAGAGGCTTTTCGAAGCAATCATGCTTTGCAATGCGGCTTTTGCACAGCGGGAATGATTACGTCACTTTATGCTTTTCTCTCTGAGAATCCTGTAAGAAGCGAAACTGAGATAAGAGAAGCTATATCCGGCAATATTTGCCGATGTACAGGATATCAGGGAATTGTTTCAGCTGCGATGGAGGCAGCGGAAAAGTTAAATAAAAGATAGGATATAAGAAAATGGGTGTTAGGCAAATTGGTGCAAGGGTTCAGCGTGTCGAAGATGAAAATTTAATCCGCGGGGATGGAAAATATCTGGATGATATTCAACTCCCTAATATGGCATATGTTGCATTTTTACGTTCCTCAATGGCGCATGCGAAGATAAATATAAGCGATATAACTAAGGCGAAGTCTATGCCGGGTGTATTTGAGATTTTTACATACCAAACATTGCCATCCTCACTTGTGAGTAAGACTCAATTAGAAACATATCCTGCACCTATAATAAAACAAAGTATGTGTCCTGATCTTCTTGCAAATGAAGAAGTGGCCCATGTTGGTCAGGCTATTGCAATGGTAGTTGCTAGCAGTCGTCACATAGCTGAAGATGCTTGCGAATTGATAGAAGTCGAATATACGGCACTAAAACCTATCATAGACGTCTTAAAAGCTGCGGAACCAGATAGTGAGCTCACACACAGTAATCTGAAAGATAATATCGCCGCATCTATAGAAGCAAAATTCGGCGATGTCGAGACCGCCTTTTCTGAGAGCGACGATACGCTTAAGTTAACTTTTAAACAGCATCGCGGCGGATGTCACGCAATGGAATGCCGCGGTGTACTTGGTGATTGGCAACAGCAATTAGGGGAGTTGACGCTATATTCATCTACTCAATGTCCTTATCTTGTCCGCAGAATGGTCTCACGACAGCTAGATTGTCCTGAAAGCTCAATTAGGGTAATTGCACCCGATGTTGGTGGCGGTTTTGGCCCAAAAGCTGGGTATTATCCAGAAGAAGCCCTTATAGCAATTGCATCCAAGGAACTAAAAAGACCTGTTAAATGGAGTGAAGATAGGAGGGAGCATTTTACAGCAACTAATCAGCAAAGAGACCAAATATGGGAGCTGGATGTTGCTTTTAAAAAAAATGGAGAAATAACTGCAATTAAAGGTCACGTAATACATGATAGTGGGGCATTCCTCAATTATGGCCTCTTGTTATCGGCAACCACTTTGATGCCACTCCCTGGTCCTTATAAAATAAAAAACCTACATGTCACACTCGATGCAATTTATACAAACACCGTCTCTACAAGCCCAGTTAGGGGGGCAGGAAGACCAAATGCTGCATATGCGATGGACCGCGTCATAGACGCTGTTGCACGTCATCTGGAGATCGATCCCGCTGATATGAGACATATTAATCTGGTAAAGAACGAAGATTTTCCATATCAACCAGGCTCTAAACATAGAAATGGCTCAATGATGACCTATGACAGTGGGGATTATACTGGGATGTTGGCGATGGTTAAAGAGATGGCTAACTATGATGGCTTCCGTGAAGAACAACAAAAAGCGCGAGCTGAGGGCAGATATTTAGGCATTGGTTTAGCTTGCTTTATAGAGGATACTGGAATGGGTCCATATGAAGGCGTGAATGTTCGCGTAGATGTTACTGGCAATGTGATAGCGTCAACAGGCGCTACAAGCCAAGGGCAGGGCCATGCAACAGTTATTGCTCAAGTAATAGCCGAAAACTTGGATATTGATATAAGCAAAATACGAGTTGAAGCCGGAGATACAGGCAAATTTCCACACGGCATCGGCGCCATAGGAAGCCGAACAGGTGTGAATGTTGGCATATCTGCAAATGACGCAGCCGGTCAGGTAAAGCAAAAAGCATTAAAACTAGCATCCCTGCTTTTCGATAAAGCCGAGGATGAATTGGAATTATTAGACGGCGCAGTGCGCGTTCGTTCTGACTCTAATCAATTTATTACGTTAGCAGACCTCGCATTGCATTTATCTCCTGCTGTTGCTGGCAAACTACCTGAAGGATTTGAGACAGCAGGTTTAGAGGCCGTGTCTTATCTTTCATCAGACTATATGCCTCATTCTAGTGGTGCAAATATAGCAAAGGTCGAAGTTGATGTCGTAACAGGCGGTATTAAAATCCTTGATTATTACGTAGTTCATGATTGTGGCAGAATACTAAATCCAATGATTGTCGATGGCCAGATTATTGGGGGTGTTGTGCATGGAATTGGAAACGCGATGTTTGAGCAAATGGTATATGATGATGCGGGTAACCCAATGACTACCAATTATGGGGATTATCTATTGCCATTAGCCTCTGAGATGCCGGAAATTCACGTAGCGCATATTGAAACACCTTCGCCTTCAAACCCAATGGGGTTAAAAGGCGCAGGTGAAGGGGGAACCATCCCCGCAATCGGAGCCATGATAAATGCTATCGAGGATGCATTAACACCTTTTGATGCTTATATTGCGCAGTATCCCGTAACACCAGAATATATACTTGAACTTGTTGACTCTGAAAAAATAGCAGCTGAATAAGCTGGTATATTTTACTTTTTATTCAAGTTCGAAATGCCAGGATCTGTTGAAGGAGAGAGCATATCCGCTTGCTGGTCGTGAATTCTGGCTTAATGTTATTCTGACAAGAATTAACAAAATCATTCAACATGAGAGCATATTGATTACAGGGTTCAAACACTACTTTTTTACCCTCTCCAAGCTCTCCTAAACCCCAGCTCGCAGTTGCCACCTCCTCCGGGTTAAAAGGTGTGTCAAGACGTCCCCACCCTTTTTTAGAGGTAAGGTGAACAGTTTGTGACAACGCCATCGCGCTTGAAACCTGCATTGAAAGACGCCGACCCTCACCAAAATCTAGAAGTGCATTCATTGTTTTTTCAACGTTAAGATTTGGTTCCATTTGCATATCGCAGGATAATAATCTTGGCTCACTTTCGAATATCATCATGCCTGAAAGCACAGTGTAACAAGCAATATCTAATACAGGTCCACCCCCCATGAAGGCATAGTTTCTGACATTTCCATCAGGTCTAGGTGGATAGGAAAATGTTGTAGATACATGCAGGGCTGCACCTATATCAAGCTGCTTTAGCCAGCTCCATTGCGGATGGGAGCGTACCATGAAAGCTTCATAGAAATAACGATTATTAGCCAGTGCAGCTGCTTCAACAGCGTCTATTTCAGACAAGGATAATGCCATTGGCTTCTCACAAAGAACATGTTTGCCAGCGTTTAACGCTCTGATACTCCATTCTGCATGCAAGTGATTGGGAAGGGGTATATATACAGCCTCTACTTCGTCATTATTAAGTACATCCTCATATCGGCCCACCTTAACCCGATCCTCATAGGCATCATCAGGTAAGATTTGCGTGTTGCGTGTACCAATATGCACTAACGAGTATTCAGCTTGTTGTATTGCCGGTATTAATTGGTCTCTTGCAATCTTTGCATTCCCCAATACCCCAAATTTCATTTATCTCTCCAATCGATAAACAAGTGTCTACTGGAATGAAAAATTAGGCCCCTAGTCATTATCTGTTAATCCAGCACCTGCGCCTGCAATCCGTGATTCAGCATTTTCAGCAACATAGGTGCGTGCAGCCAAATGTTCGATTTCTTTCCAAGTGTCATCATCGATAAATAATGAGTATGCCGGCTTCAGCTCATGCAATTCATCCTCGCTGTTATCTGAAATTCCCAAAGTGACAAATTCAACTTTTTCAGAATTAAGGCAACGCATATCTGCAAATACCTTATTTTGGAAGAAGCGTCCTGCTAAATTTTTATTTATGGTTAATGTCACATTAAGCTCAGGTGCTAAATGAACACAAATGCCAGCTAGAAGCATTGCATTATCAAGTACAGATATATGAATTTGTGAAAATAACGTTGATTGCAGACAATCTACTAAAAAAGACCCATTTTGGGCAGCTGACACATTTTCAAACTGTGCTATCCTTGAAGATAAATTTTTTTTTAGGTGAAGATTATTTTCCGGAGCAGTGATTAATGCCGGGAAAAGGCCAAAAAAGCTGTTTTCATACGCTCCAATACTGGTTGCACCAGCCGAGATATCTTGAGCTCTGCCAACATCTATGCCGCTACCAAGGCATGCTTTATAGCATAAAAACTTAGTTTCAGTGAATGAGCGATACATATTTACTAAAGAACAGGAAGCCACCAATCATCAGCATTTGAATCACTTAATTCAGAAGCTGTGGGTGCCCCCTGATATAAAGTTATACGTGTCCATTTATCTGATTTTGGGTCAAATTTGGCAGCACCAAAAAAGGACAGTTTGCACCGTAGCATATCAATTGGGCGACAATTTTTGCCTATTAAATTATCATGTATTTCACTATAGGGTGCCCACGATGCTGTTTGAATTCTTCTAATAATATATCGAAACTCTGGATACTTTAGGATAAAGACAGCTGTGATTTCATCGTCATTATAGTCTCTTAGGGTACGCTCAAGGTTTTGAACTCTTTTAGCAATATCAAGCGGCTGTTCTTTCTCGGCTCCTTCTTCCGTCTCGCGCACGCCAAGCCTTGGTTCGAGCTTAGTTGCTGAGGTATACCAAAATTGATAATTCTCTTCTGGCTTTGAAAAATCGATGGATAGCGCCCATTGGAACTGATTATATATTATAGTTTTTAGTGACCTAAGCCTCATATCTGGACGAAGACGTGGCGCTGTATCGCTATTCATGCAATGTGATAAATCATCAATCTCATCACCACCAATTTCAAGTACAAGCGCTATCATGAGCTCTTGTGTCTCAAGAGAGAGTGAACTGGTTGATTTGATGAGATTATCTAATGGGAAGGGACGCTCTTTTAGCAGTTCAATTTGAGTTTTCAATTGTGTCCACTCATCGCGAAGGATAGATATTCGATTTGATTGGATAGTATCCGTTGTTTGCCATTGGCTAAGATGTGCTTGTGCTCGTGAATATAATGTTGATAATTCTTTTTTCTGCTCCAAGCTCAAGTCTATCTTTGAGCGCATTTGAGCAACTGCTGTCTCTCTCGCCAATATCCAATTGTTAAACAAAACTGGGTGACTTATTAAGAATGGCGCCATGCCAAGGCCAGTTGAATTTCCAATACCTAAATAACGTTTAAGTTTAGCATCAAGCTTAATAGCCGTTTTTGGTGATTTTTTTTGCGCAATATGCTCAACCAACTTGTGGGTAAATTCGCGAATAAGGTAAACAGCTAGCATTTCAATCTGGAACGGCCCGGAAAGGCCGCTTCTGATCGCTATTTTTGACCTATCAGATATTCCAAATTTACCGTTTCCGTATACAGCGGTTGTTCGCATGAGATAGCCAGTTGACTTAATAAGTTCAAAATCAGGTTGCAATCCCTGCGCCAACCTATCAACAACGTGCCCAAACAACCTTACTGACTTATTGGCTCTGCTTAACACAAGCTCTTTGTCTGAATATCTCCCAGCTTCTTGATGGGGAACGTGTTTCTTAAGTCTGTCTAAGTCCCCAATCGAGGGGATACCGTCATACAAAACATAAGTGCTATCCCATGCTTCAGCTATTACACGGTCTGTTCGGTTTTCTACAGATAATGGCTGGGTGAATGCAATAAGTGAATAGTGCTTGTCATTTAAGTTGACTGTCAATACAGCTCTGCCATACCCATCTTCATTAATAGACCATACAGTCTGTTTTACTGAGGAGCCTTCTTTTGCTAGCTGACGTATAAGTACCCTCATAAAAGATAGACGGGTAGGAAAAAAGCTGCCAAGCCGTGCAAGCTTCATAACGCTATCAGGGGCTCTTAGCTTCCTAGCTAAGTCATTTGGTAGCTGGCAATTATCAAAAGTTTCGGGCAGAGGCATATCCATTTTTAGCGTCCAAATGAGGTTTTAAAGAATTCGTACCAATTATTTCCTAATATGCCATCAATTTCCGTTTGCGAAAAGCCAGTCTTCAAAAGGCCTTTTTCCAAATTAGGAAAATCTGAGTTATTTATAAACCAATCAGGTTGTTTAGGAAAGCCAGCATTTTCCGATGAACCTTCTCCATAATCAAGAGTTTTAGTCCACCGTCCATTTCGCATCCACTCAACAATCGAGTCTGGATGATCTTGACATAGGTCAGAGCCAATTCCAAGCGAAGAAGTTCCCTTCATTAAATCAGCTGTTTTTGCAATCATTTCACAAAAATCTGAAAGACTACAATTGCTAGCATTTTTTAAATGATGTGG
>PCCK01000065.1 GCA_002731695.1 Porticoccaceae bacterium | reverse complement strand
AGTGATGAAGGCGACCAGAGGGTCGCCTTTTCAGAATGAATTTTAAAAAGTTTTTGAGACTGTCAAGCCATATGTTCTTGGCATGTTTTGATAACCAAAGAAACCCCCTGGAGTTGCAGGTGTTGCCGCGGCGGAGAGGAGATACGAATTATCAGTGAGATTTCGCCCCCATAACCGAATTGATGTGGTGGCCATATTAAAGCCGATGGAGGCATTTAAATCACTTTGTTTTCTTGATGCTGCTGCTTTGGTAAGTCCATCTGTCAGGGAATGCTCGCTCTCGTAGTAATATTCTAGCCTCGCATACCCCCCGCGCTCGGGAGAACCCCAGTTGATTGTGAAGTTTAAGTTAGCCGCAAGTTCTGGTACTCCCGCAGGTCTAAATCCAGAAAAATCCCCGTTATTAGTTGCAGGGCAACTTGTTTCGGTAGTGAGGGCTTGAAAACTGGGAACCGCTGCCAGGTACCAAGCACCTAAACACGGACCACCTGTGTAAGTTTCGTATTCTGCATCAATTTTTGCGGCGGAAAATCCTATAATTTGATTTTCACTTAGTGCGAGAACACCGTCAACTTCAATACCTCTGTGTCGTTCTTCCTCTGCGTTTGCGAGCCGAAACCCACCTCCCACGAACTGGTTAATCTGAAAGTTCTCGATTAGTTGGTCGAAGATTGCGATATTTAAGAATCCTCCCTCAAATGATGTCTTAAACCCGCCCTCTACCGAAGTGGAGTCCTCGCCTAACGCGTCGGTAATACCCCCATCGCCACTGTAGATCATACTAAGGATCTTTGGTTTGAAGCCTGTTGAGTGACTGACGTAGAGCATCATGTTTTCAGACAGATCATAAGACAATTTAATGGTGTGAGTAAATCCATTATCATCAGATGTTCCATCATGTTCTGCGTTTGGGAACGAAGTATATGATGGGAAAAATTGAAATGCAGTGAGTCCGCTTAAAAGAGGATTTCCGGCAAATGGGAGGTCTCCAAATGGGTCTACGGTATCAACCACCCCACTGGATTCGATGGAATTTTCGGTGTAATTAAAGCCGACCCCCAGGTGGAGCTGTTCCGTTAGGTCGATGTCAACATTTGCGTATATGCTAAAAGTTTCATTTTTTTGATCGAAATTCTCACCTAAATCACCAGTTCCATCAGCAAAATAGCTTGCCTGTTGGCCCGCAATTAAGGTACCCAAAGGCAGATCCATGGTGCCGCCAGCGGGGCTTGGGACGGTCACAAGATATCCCTGAGCTATGAGGGCTGGGGCTCCTGCAACTGCTAGCAATGTAGGGTTTGTGGTAGGATCTGCCCCACCCGTAATTGCAGCCCCCGCCGCCGCAAAACTCACTGAGGGATCAATGCCTCCCAAAGTTACAGCAGTAGCCAGAGCATTAAGGCCTAGTCCACCGGGTGCGATCGACCCGGTTAATCCGCGAATGTTACCATCCATAAATGGAGCCATATCAGGACCGTAGATAAGATCTCTGTAAACTTCCATATCCTCACTGGAATAAAATAGACCGGTTGTCCATGTTACGCGCTCATTTGAATCAGAGGACAGCCTTAATTCTAAGCTGCTTACGTCAAAGTTATATTCTAAATTCTGTTGCTTAATCCAATCCGCAGTAGATTGGTCGACATCCGTATTAGCCTTCATCTCTCCCGATCGCACGCTTAGAACTCCGTCGAAGGTTGCATATCCAAGGTCGCTTTGAACTATCACTGTAGTGCCAACGTTGTCAATTTTGTTTGTTGGATCGATATTGAAAGCTACTCTTCTGTCAAGGTCATATTTGTCAGTGATTGCAGGAACAACATCAGTGGCAAGGCTGTCAGTGATTAGTGACACCCCAGACTTGGTGATTTGGGTTTGTGCACAGCACAATTCGTCTAGGCCATCAGCTTCCAAAATAAGCCTGACCGACGTTTCATCACTCAACTCGGATAGTAGTTGTCCTCGGACTGCCCAGCGATCTTTTTCGTTTAGTTTGGTATCGTTAAAAATATTATCTATGAATCCATCTCGCTTGTTCCTGCTGAACGCAAGCCGATAGGAGTTATTGTCACTAATTTGACCACCTAGCATGCCTTTTATGGTGGTTGCACTGTAGTTACCAAGGGACATCTCGAGCATTCCCTCTGACTCACCTGTGGGGGCCTTTGTAGTCATATTGATTACGCCAACAGATGCGTTTTTCCCAAAAAGCGTTGATTGAGGGCCTTTGAGAATTTCAACCCGTTCGATATCTGGGAGGTCGGACAGTACATTAATCGACCGCATCCTTGGCGCACCGTCTACATAAAAAGCAACAGACGGGGAAATTCCCGGATCATTGGCACCATTGGTAAAGCCTCTTACCCAGAAATTGGTTTGCGCTGATTGTTGAAGCTGGGTGTATTTGAACGAGGGTACCGAATTTGCCAAATCTAGAAGATCTACGATTGCTGATTGTTCTACCGTCTCAGCACTGACTACCGAAACAGACAGCGGTGTATCCTGAAGCGTAGTCTCTCGCTTGAGAGCCGTCACTATAATTTCTTCGATATCAGCTGTTGCAATCCCTGCCGCGCCTATACAGATACTTATTACGGTAGTTTTTATCCAATTTATTTTTGTGACCATGAAATGCCCCCTATTTAGCTCAATTTGTTTTTATGGAACCCGCAGAATTAAACTTCTTAAATTACCAGCAGCACACTGCTTTATAACACCATTTTTGCCGAGGATAGCATAAAAACAGAAGTTTGTAATTTTTCTCAATAAAATCCAAGCTTTCACAATTTTACCGTTTGACTTTTATGTTTTTGCTAAAACCGATCATACAATATTTGATATTCGCGCATAAAATATGGTGTTGTGATCGAATGAATTTAACAAAACGTAATGTTTTTTGAAAATTCTTATATATAAGCACATTCGGTCTCGTAATGGCGAAAAGACAATTTCTTCACCCCTCTAAAAAACTTACAATTGTTGATGTGTCTCGGGTGGTAGAAATGGCGTGGGAAGATCGGACTCCGTTTGAGGCAATTAAGGAACAATTTAACTTGCGTGAGGCGCATGTGATTGACTTGATGCGAAGAGAACTTCAAAAAGGGGCATTTAGGGTATGGCGAAAACGGGTTAGTAACCGGAAGGCCAAGCATCGTATGCTTCGGTCAGCAGCTATAAAGCGGGGATATTGTCCCACTCAATACAAAATACGATCTAAAACTTAACAGCGGAGCTTAAGATAAATGGTTGACTCACTTTCTGATCGATTGCGATTTTGGCTGGTTTTTTTGTTAACACTCGCTCTATATAATCCAGCCCAAGGCGATGACATGGAAATAAACGATTGGTTCAAAGACAAACCTAAAAACAGATGGCGCTTTGTCACTGATCAGGTCATGGGCGGAGTTTCCAGTGGTAATCTGCAGTTTGAAATATTGCAAGGGCAGAATGTTGCACGCATGACTGGTAATGTGAGCACTAAGAACAATGGGGGTTTCATTCAATTCAGACGGAAACTGACCGCTGTGGAGGAGTCGAATGGGGTAGAAATTAGGGTTCGAGGCAATGGAGAAAAATATTTTATACACCTCAGGACTTCAGGAACCGTCCTCCCCTGGCAGTATTACCAAGCTAGCTTTGACTCAACCGACGAGTGGAGGACAATTCGAATACCCTTCAACAAATTTTCCGGCTCGAGCGACTGGCTCAATGAAGCCATCTATCCACCGTCTATCCGTAGTTTGGGAGTTGTCGCATACGGCCGCGATCATCAAGCCGATATCTCGGTTAGCATGGTCGGCTTTTTTTAGTTTCTGGAGATCCTCGATTTGCGGTCTTGGATGAGTATTTCTATTTGTTCACTCTGGGGCAGAACGAATCGTTTAAAGCAATTGTTATAAGTGAACAATGTAAATCGAGTGAACTAGAGGGCTGGAGAGGATAGTGATTCATGCACGTGTTTTTTTATTAAACTGTCTGCTTGGTTACATAACTTTAAATGGACAATTTGCTGTTGGCGAGACTTTTTTTGATAGTTCTGAAGAAGAAATGGACCTTCCAATAATCGAACATGTCGTTACAGTGGCAAATAGATTGCCAACAGAAATTATTGACATTATGGCGAGTGTGACTTCACTCGACTCCGAAACTTTGTCTGTTGTTGGGCATGAACACGTTCAGCAGTCTCTGAATAGGCTGGCGGGTGTTAATTTTCAACGAGGGAGTGGGCAAGAATACCTTCCTGCAATAAGATCTCCTGTACTCACGGGCGCCGGTGGCTGTGGTGGACTTCTCATGAAGGAAGATGGAATATCGCTCCGAGCTGCAGGATTCTGTAATTTAAATGAACTTTTCGAGGCTCATACAGAAGTAGCTTCTCAGATTGAGGTGTTAAAAGGTGTGGGTACTTCGGTGCACGGATCGAACGCACTACATGGAGTTGTAAATGTAATAACACCTGATAAGACGGCTATAAGTTATGCTTCGCTGGAGCGACTGAAGAGCGGTTCAGGTCGTTTGAAGTTTATAAAGAACACCGGCGGAAATAGCCCTTTTGTTTTCAGTGGAACTCTCTCGGGAAAAAAGGGACACCGCGCTGATTCTGGTAATGATCACCAAAAGGTTTCGGTCCGCAATTTTTTTGAGCGACCTGCCTATTCTCTTGAAACAGGTGTGAGCTTGATCAATTCAAACCAAGAGACTGCGGGCTACATAGTGGGCTCGGAGGTTTTTAAAAATGAGTCTATTGCTCTGTCAAATTCCAATCCTGAGGCGTTCAGAGATGCAAAGGCGGCGCGGATCTGGAGCCGATTAAACTTCCGTTCGGAGGCGAGTGAGTGGACCATAACACCTTATGTGAGATATACCGAGATGGAGTTTTTGCAACATTTCTTGCCAGGCACACCTTTGGAAGAAAATGGTCAAAAGAGCTTTGGATTACAGATATACACATTCAATAGTTTATCAAATAGATTCGATTTTATGCTTGGAGTCGATGCGGAATTTACCAGAGCATATTTGAAACAAACACAATTTGCGAAAACAACTGGATCAGCGTTCCTACAAGCCACCATTCCTGTTGGCAAGCATTATGATTACTCGGTAGACGCAAGGCAAATAGCTCCTTTTCTACAGTTGAGGACAGACATAACAGAGTCGATTTCTGTCGCCGTGGGGACTCGATATGAGGAGATGAATTACGACTATGAGAACCATATGCTTAGCGGGCGATCGAGAGATGACGGCACAATTTGCGGGTTTGGTGGGTGCCGGTACAGCCGACCTGCGAGTGGGATCAACATCTTTTACAACAATTCTGTTGACTTGAATGTGAGCTATGCTTTTGATGAACATGTATCAGTATTTCTTCGACTAGCCGATAGTTTTCGGGCACCTCAGGGGACTGAAATCTTTCGCTTGCAGAGAGATCAAGTGACCGCTGACTTAGCGTCGGAGAAAAGTAATAGCTTTGAGATAGGTGTCAAAGGCCGTTTACCATCAACTGCATACAATATGTCCATATACGTAATGGATAAGAAAAACATCATTTTTCGGGATTCAAATTTCTTCAATGTTAGTGGAGGCTCCTCTTCGCACAGAGGGATGGAAGTCGATTTGGAACATTCATTTAACAGTAAAGTAAGTATTTCTTTTTCCGGTACATATGCAATCCATCGCTATACGAATGATCCGTCTGATAAAGGCATTAATATTGATAATTTTGTAAACATCAAGGGCAATGATATTGACACCGCACCAAGAGTTTTTGGAGGAGCTCGATTACTTGTCTCACCGACTGCGAAGAGCAATGTAGAATTTGAGTGGGCGAGAACGGGAAAATATTATCTTGACCCCGAGAATCTACATAGCTATGTCGGCCACACACTTATAAATGTTAGAGGAAGATACGACATCCTTCCAGCCCTCCAGCTTTTCGCGAGGCTGACAAATTTAACGAATCAAAAATATGCTTCACGTGCTGATTATACTTCATTCTCCGGATTACGGTATTTCCCTGGTATGCCTCGTCAGGTCGCCGTCGGATTTAAGATTACCTGGTAAACTAAATTTTCTGTCAAAAATAACATTACAACTGCTTAATTACGGGTTCATGGATAACTTTATGGCCCATCGGACAATAACTTGGGACTTGTCAGATCGCAATAAACGGTCAGATTTTACGACTCTTGTTTGAACGATTCCATAAAATGCAATCCTCAAGTGTTACGCCGGTGCCCCCAAAAATATCCAGTGCGCTGCCTATAGTGAGATCGAGTCTTCCGGAGGATAGATCGGCTACCCTGTTTAGATCACTGAGACTACTTGCTCCGCCAGCATAAGTCGTGGGGATTGCGCAGTGCTTACCCAGAAACTTAATTAATTGCTCGTCCATTCCAGATTGCTTTCCCTCAACATCGGCGGCATGTATGAGGAATTCATTACAGTGTTTTTGCAGTTGAAAAATTGTTTCTTCAGTTATCACAAGTTGTGTCAAAGTTTGCCACTGATTTGATGCTACGACCCAGCCGGCATTTGTTTTTCGACAACTCAAATCAAGAACTAAGTGTTCTCGCCCAACTTCCTGTTTTAGTCGTTTTAAGCGATCCCAACAAAATAGATTTTTATCCATCAGATAAGATGTAGCAATTACATGAGATGCGCCGGCCTCCAAATATTGCTGAGCATTTTCAGCCGTGACGCCTCCACCGTATTGTAAACCACCGCGATATTCAGCTAATGCAGCCATCACTTGGTCTTGATTATTATTGCCAAGCGATATTATATGCCCACCGAGCAGACCTTTTTCGCGATATAGTGACGCAAAATATGCCGCATCAAAGTCGCTGGTATGGTTTATCTGCGTTGTGCCTCCGAATAAACTAGAGCCGACAATCTGTCTTACTTTGCCCTCATGTAGATCTATACATGGTCTAAAACAAGTCAATGATGTCTCCCGATGTAACCTGACTTAAATTTATCGGTATATCGGTGGGTGTCCAATTGGATAGCCATTTTTATCTAAACATTGTAATTTTACTAAAGTTTGGGGTGACAAGAGTCAGGTACAAAGCAGCCATAGGCCCCGCGCACGTATACTAAGGGAGTTTCAGATCGATCCGTTAGAGTGTGGATTCGACCCACAATGATACTATGGTCTCCCCCTTCATACCGATGTTCTAATGTACATTGGAAACAGACATTATAGCTGGGTAACAAAGGTACACCTGCAATCCCCTCGCAACATGACAACCCACTAAATTTGTCCGAATCCTTAGCCGCAAATTGGTCTGATAGGATTTTTTGGTTCGCCGCTAATATGTGGATTGCAAAGTATTCTGCGTAAAAAAAATCTTGGAAGCAATTAGCACTTTTTGCAATTGACCAAAGTACAAGCGGGGGATCTAAAGAAACTGACGAGAAGCTGTTTACGGTTATTCCGATATTTTGATTTCTACTATTTTTAGCAGTAACTACCGTAATACCCGTTGCAAAACCGCCGAGCGCTGACCTCAGATCACGATCTGAAAATGGATAATGCTTGATTGATGGTTTTTCTGATGATGTCATAGGGTGAGATTGCTTAGTGAGATCGATTT
>PCCK01000064.1 GCA_002731695.1 Porticoccaceae bacterium | reverse complement strand
TTTAGCATCGTGTTTCCTTTGATCAGTACCTGCGCTCAACTATGGGGAGACAATTCGGGACCTGCAAGTTCAGTTGTTTAATTTGTTTTCGTTCTACCATTGTCCAGTAAAGTTTACACGACTTTTAACTGATTCGCTTCGCTGAAAAGGTTATTCATATGTAGGCTCGGTGCACTCGATTTACACAAGAATCTCTTAAGCCGCGATCCATGAGGTGTTGACGACGCTTTCGAATGTTTAACAAGCCTTTCTTGAAACAATTATAAGTGTGCGTTTAGTCAAAGCATGATTGGGAAATTAATTTGGAAGTACTTTGTAGAGGCACATTATGCAGCGGTTTTTTTTGTCCAATATCGACCGTAAAACCGCTTATGGCGCTAGTGGACTTACTACGAAGTCCCATAGATTATGAGTAAATATCTATTAAAAAATGATGTTTACCACTATTTATACTTACACTCCACTGAGGTCGAGAACGAATGTAATTGGCAGTATTTGATTTATCAAGTGCTAAAGGATTTATATCAAGGAGGATTATTGCGTCAAATGTCACACTCTTTTTGCGTAGATTGGAGAAAATGAGCAGCTTAATAATAAAATTATCTAACTTCGTTAAATAAAGTGCGGGTTTGAATTAGTCACAATTTATAATCTTGACATACTTATGATTTACGACTTAATTAAAAGAAAGTCCAAAACTGTTAAGGATGGGTCCAATCAAAATAGGCTTAGTTTAACTCTGTTAAAAGCAATGACGTTTGGTTAGATTCAATTGGGAAGCAATGAGGTTTATCTTGAATAGAGAGCACTAGAGGTCTTGGTGCGGTTCATGATTATGCTAGAAATGATATCAGTGTCCATGATTAGGTTACCGAAATTTTGCTACATCACTAAAGAACTTAATTGGGGAGCCATTCAGATGACTTTGCCGAGACGCATATCTCATTCCGGAACGAAATATCTCACGAATGCATTTAAGAAAATTTCGCCGACGAATGCAGGCTAGCCAAGAAGTCTGTCCTTTGCTGCATTAATCTTAGCTGCAAGATAGTCGCTACCTCCGCGATCAGGGTGAAGACGTTGTATCAGACGCTTGTGTGACTTTATAATATCATGATTGGTTGAACCTTCATTGAGCCCTAGGATCTGTAGTGCATCCTTTTTAGACATTTGAGAAAAAGAATCATTTCCGCGGTCTTGAGAGAAATTTTCATTATTCGCCCCTTTTCCCATCCGCATCATGTAAGTATTCAGTAATACGAAGGATTCTTGATCTTTTGCTTTCAACCACTCGGATAGCGAGTTGAGCTCATCGCTAGTTAACATACTGAGTTTTCTTCCACCATAGTCTCCTGACAACACTTCTCCGTCCATTGTTCTTGTAGAAAAATTTATTTCAGCATCGATGTATTCAGTACGAATATGAGATGGCGAGGACCGAAATCTTCTGAAGATTTGTAGAAACGGAAGTGCTCTCAAACCCATCGAAAGGATGACCTTTATCACAGGCACAAGGGCTGCCAAACCCGCTCCAATCCAGTGGAGTTTGCCCATTGTAACGAGGGTCAAAGATCCTAAAAGTACTACAAAAAATACGCTCTTCCAAAGGAACGAATTTCGTCTCTCTGACGGCAATTTGATCAAGAATCTTCGCCAATACCAGATTGTAAGAATGACACCCAGCAGCAAGAAGACTTTTATCATATTCACCCTCAATTAAACACGCAAAGACACTTTTCACGTTTTAATTTTTATCTTTAGTTGTAAATTTGACTTGTTTACTCTCGGTTAACTAGTTCGCTGCGGATTTTTTCCGCCATAGCCGTGAGGGTTTCCTCTGTTTTCTTCCAACTAATACAAGCATCCGTTACTGATACACCATATTGCAGACCTTTCCCATTCGGTGTCATTTTTTGGTTTCCAGCTTCTAGATTACTCTCTACCATTAGGCCTATGATAGACTGATTACCATTAGCAATTTGTTCAGCTATATTCTCAATAACTCGTGGTTGCAAAGTATGATCTTTATTAGAGTTTGCGTGGCTACAATCGACCATGATATTAGTTGACAGATCAGCTTTTTTAAGTTGTTGTTCACAGTCTGCAATACTTATCGAATCGTAGTTTGGTTTTCCATCTCCACCGCGCAGAACTATGTGGGCTGCATGGTTCCCAAGTGTGGTTACTACAGCAACTTCACCAGCGCCATTGATACCCAGAAAACGATGTTTTTTGGCAACAGACTGAAGAGCGTTAATCGCCGAGACAAGACTCCCATCAGTACCATTTTTAAATCCAACTGAGGAGGAGAGCCCTGACGCCATTTCTCTATGAGTTTGTGATTCGGTCGTCCGTGCCCCAATTGCAGACCAGCTTATCAAATCTTGAATATACTGCGGTGATATTGGATCTAGGGCCTCTGTCGCAGTCGGTAGGCCAAGTTCTAAGATATGTATTAGTAGTTGCCGTCCTAATTTTAATCCCTCAGCTATGTTAAAGGAGTCATCCATGTAGGGATCGTTAATCAAACCTTTCCATCCAACGGTAGTCCTTGGTTTTTCGAAATACACTCTCATCACCAAAAGCATGCAGTCCGATACTTCAGTAGATAAAGATTTAAGTCTTCCTGCGTACTCAATCGCGGATTTAACATTGTGAATCGAACATGGTCCGACAACCACAAAAATTCTCTTATCTCTGCGATGTAGAATATCCTCAATCTGGTTTCGGCTTTGTTCTACTGTGTTGCGAGCCAATGCTGTTATTGGTAATTGAGTTTTAAGCTCTTCTGGCGTAATAAGATTTTCATGTGACTCAATATGTACGTTATCTACTGCTTTAGATTTCATTTTAATGCCTTATGTGTTAAAAATGGCTTAATATTGCGATATTGTAACGTTTAATCAATCTTAAAAAAGTTTATTGATATGGAATCTCAAGCAACTTGCATGTTCCTAGTAAATAAATTGCGCATTTGATTTGGACTTGACCCATTTTTTCAAAAAGCCGTCCATAGTGGAGGAGCTGCGGTGCGTTTTCGCTTTTCACTCGGTCATGAAATTCCTTTTCGGTCTCTTGCTCGTTTTGCTGATAGTACTTGTAGTCAATAATCCACCGATATCCATTCTCAATAAAAGTCAGGTCAATAGTGGATCTATGCAGCTGTCTATTTGGCTTCAGTTTATAGTTTATAGAATATTCAACTCGAGTGTTGTCATGTGACCCCAATATCCAACGACCTACTTTGTCATTCAGTACCTTACATATCGTAAATTCAAGCTCTTTTAGCTCTTCAACGGTCGCAATAAAACCAATTTCTCTTAGGCGACTATTCATGACGACCTTGTGCTCTTTTATTCGATGTTTTGTCCATTCAGATATTCCATCTAAAGAAATCTGTTTCAGCGTCCTATGCAGTACTGTCCCCAGTGCTCTTGCTCGAAATGATCGAGTATCTGAATATGCAACCTTTACGTGAAAGGGGTCCGAATTAACGTCTTGTCGTTTAATTCTATTGTCGATACCAAAGCTGGCTTCATTTTCACGCTTAAACTTTGGTGGTAATCGTCTTAGCTCTTGATAATTTTTGCTTGGGGACATCTCTTTTGTTAATTCGGAATCTTTCTCGACTAAGATGTTATCTAGTTTAATTTCTTCTGCGATTGAGTGCCAAATGGAGTGTAGTAAAGAAGTGTGCGTCGGATTTTTGAGAATGTTTTTGCTTTGTCCGATTTCTGCGAATAAAAAAAGCTTTTTGATGGGACGAGTGCATGCTACATAAAGGAGTCTCTTATTCTCTGCGACGCGATTTCTTTTAGACTCAAAGTCCAGAAATTTAAATAAATCACTATCAGTTTCATCGTGCGCACTCATCGTTGAAAGTAAAAGATCTACCTCTCCTGAAGTATGGACATACTCCCGCCATTGCAAGAGTAGTTGATCTGAGCCAATTCCCGCCCGAGACAAACCTGGTATTAATACTTGATCAAACTCTAACCCCTTAGACTTATGAATGGTCATTATATTGAATTGTGTGACATGTTTGTGTTGGCTTCCCGAGTTGCGTGGGGCAGAATAAAGTGCATCTACTGAGCTTTGGAATGATTCCCAATCCTCGATTGATCCATCAACTTCGCACATGGAGAGTAATTGGAGATAACGTTCCGCATCTTCATAATCCTCATCGTTAGAAAGCGTTTTATCCCCTCCTAGTGTAAGCCAGTATTTTTCTACGGTATCACAGAGCCTTCCTCGCATTCGATTATCCCACATAGACACCAATATTGGTGCTACTCGTTCGAGAATAATTTGGCCATTTTGGGTTAATTGAGTGACTCCTGAAACTTTATATTCTGCATATATTTTAGCTACTTGCTCAACGATAGTGAGCTCCAATGGGGTAGAGTTATCAGTACAGGTTGTTGATATGACATGTAAATCATGAAGCTCAAAGCCACAGAAAGGAGCTCGCAAAATTCCAAACCAGGCCACCCTGTCGGTTGGTGATAGAATGCCTCTGGTAAGGGATAGCAGATCTATAACTACCATTTTCAACTTTAGAGGATAGATATCCGTTGCCTTCCAGTCGATGCCAACTCTATTTAGTTCTGGAATTATGTGTTTAAGGTGAGTCCGGTTTCTGACTAAGATTGCAACTGTTTGGGTCTCTTGGTTATCTCGAATGTCTAAACAAATTTTGGCCACACGCTCTGCTTCAAATTTATCGAATTGTGCTCCATTATATGCAACGAACTCTACTCCGGTGTTACTCTTGGAAATTTTATTCGCAGAAGAGGGTGTAAATTTCACTTCATTTATATTTAGATTTGGCTTGTTACCGATGGAGTTATCAAAGTGTTTATTTACCCAGTTTACTATCGAGGGGTAGCAGCGGTAGTTAGTGCACAAGTTAATAGCCTTGCATTTGATTTGACCAATAGGGAACTGCTGGGCCCTCAAGAAAAGCCCCACGTTTGCATTTCTAAAGCTATAGATAGACTGCATAGCATCGCCGACCGCAAAAAAACTTCTCCCATCCCTCGGTTCCCAACCAGATAGAAGCGATTCAATAATCCGAATTTGGGACGCCGAGGTATCTTGAAATTCGTCAACAAGTATATGTCTTAGCTGATAATCCAATCTTAATGTTACATCAGATATGCAGCCTGCCAGAAAGTTATTGGATACAGCCTCGAGAGCCGATAGGGTAATTGACGGGTAATCACACTGCTTTTTATCCTGAAAGATCACATTTAACTCGGCGACTAACCGAGGCAAGAGGAATGTTAGTGAATTTAAAATTTCCTGTTCTTTCTTGTCGATGGGTTGCGTCGGAAGATACATCACATATGTCATCATGTCGATGATGGCTGGTCGTTCCCGACACCAGTCGATTAGTTCCAGCATGAGATTTTTATGTGCGCTCTTCCCCTTCGGAAATCCGTCTGATTCCCTAAGGATGGACCGTAACCTATTTTGTGTAGTCAGAAATTGTGAAATTAAATTCCTCCATCGTGGCAGATCTGTAGTGTCACAATTTGGGAGGGAGGCTGAATGGCCTACGCCTAGTTTCGGAGCGCTTGCTTTGCCCGACAAATATAAAGATGAAGCCTTTGTCACGCTTAAAAGATCAGTAGATCTTGGCTCAAGAAGACCCTTCAGATTTGATAAACTCTCACGCACTATCTTGTCCACTACTTGTTGAAAATAGTTATGATTGTTCGCGGCGCGATATATTAGAGGCAGCCATTGTTCCCTTGATTCCAATAGGTGACTGAGATACTTTTCGCACTGAGCAAAATTATTTCCAAGATGTGAAATAAGTACCTTCAGCTGATTGCTTGTGTCGCTCGAATCATCTAATTGGTCTAAAAGATTACGGGCGGCGAGTGCGTAAAAGGTCTTTGGCTGATCGCACGGCTCAAATGATGATCTAAGAGTTGTCTCGAGGCAAAACTGGTTTGATATGTTTCGAGTGAATCCGTCAATTGTTTGGATTCGCAGCCGGTCTGGCAAATCAGTAAGTCGCCAATTCATTTCTTTACTTCTGTTGAGAGCTTCAATTGCCAAGTTCCACGTAAGTTTCTCATGACTTTGGTCAGGAGGCACAGGATGTTCCGCTCGTTTCAAGGCCTCATATATCCTGTTCGACATCTCGGATGCAGCTTTTCTTGTAAAAGTGATGCACAAGATTTCCTCAGGATTATTTACAGAGCTCAGCAGGCGCAAAAACCTCTGCGTCAGAAGACCTGTTTTGCCTGATCCTGCCGGTGCAGAGACAATAAAGCTGGAATTTGACTCTAAAGCTTTCATGCGAGCAATAAGGTCATTTTTATCATTGGGTTGCATTCGCTTAAAAATTTCCATCTGGCGTTTTAGTTAAAAAGATTTCGGGCCAACGATTAATCGGAAAGAGGTACTCTTGTTGCATGAAGCGATTTTTATCATGGATTATGAAAGATATCTCACCCGCCGCAAATTCATTAGCAAGACTCATTAATTTTTCTTTCCAGTCAATTAAACGATCCGACCAATATTCGATTTCCTCCAAACCCATATCTAAATTGACATCACTCTGACCTACCCATTTAAGATCGCCCGGTTTTATGTGCGCATAAGCTAATGCTCTAGCATGCGGCTCCACAGAAAGCACGTAAACCGGTAGTTGTGGATCTAATAATCGCTCAGCATTCCAATTAGTTTGCGCTAGTTTCCCTGTTTTATAATCGACCACAAGTAATCGTTGTTTTATGCGGTCGACTCTGTCAATCACAATAGAAAATGATAAAGCCCCAAGCTTAATAGCAGTTTTTTTCTCGGTGTCAATTACTTGAAAGGGACTCCGTTTTGTTTCCAGTATTAGCCAATCTTTTATTAGTTTTTCTAGGCTATTTTTTTCTAACTCATATAGATTCTTACTCCTCAAAGATTGAAACTGACCGACGTACTTTGAAAATGTGGTTGTTATTGCCTTGTCAATTTCAATATTTAACTCCAGGTCAGTCTTTTTAGCGAGCGCAATGGAGCATCTCAGCGTATTCCAAATATTAGACATTGTGTCGTGAATCAATATTCCACGCTGTGCATTATCAAGCCCCTGAACTGGCTTGATGGGATAAGCTATATTTAGTCTGTGGGTAATAAAGGCATTGATAGGACACGCAGATTGGTCCCTTAGGACTGCTATGCCGCCACGAACGTGCATTTCTGAAACTCTAAGAGGGACATTTATCTGTGCATAGCTTTCACAACTATTCTCATAGTTTTTTCGTCTGATTGTTGTTATCTGCTTATTAATGTTTGTTATTTCGCTCGTCTCAATATTTTTGACCTCCTGAAGGAGCGAGCACTCTCTTAATATTTCATCATCGGATGTGCTCGGATAGCTCAGGAACAAAGAATTACAGTTGCTATGATAATTTTCGAGCAGACATCTTGCTAAAACATACTCGACCTCTGGCAGGCTTCCGGGGAATCCGTGTCTTCGCAGATAACTCGGTGGCAGTAGGGGATTACTTGTTGTGGGTCTTGGGAATACCTTACTCTGAAGGCCGAGCACCCACATTGAATCAAACCTAAGACCCGAGGCCTCAAGCAAACCAAGCACTTGAAGGGGGGCGTCTGGTGACTGTGGATGAAAAATATGATTTGCCAACATTGTTTCAAGTGTCGCCTTGGCCTCACCGAAATAAGTCTTAATATTTAAGTTATCAAACTTAGAGAATGCTTCGAGGGTAATAAAAAATTGCTTTCTTTGCTGATACTCATTGCTCGAAAGAGGTCTCTCACCAGGCCAGCCAAGACTTTCGAGTATGTCGGTAAAAACAGCTACCCAATTTGAAAAGTTCATTTTTGAATTAGTTTTCTCTTTTCGCTCAATTTTTTTAATTACGGTCGCAAGGTTGAGATATGAATTATGATTAGTATCTTCTAAGCTCTTAATAAGTTTAAGAAACCTCCATACGGGTATTTTGAACTGCCGTAGTTCAATTAATTTATTTTCTAGCTTTATTTTCAGACCAGATTCTAACTGGCCGAATGTGTTGAAAGGAGAGTGGACTATTTGTAGCCACCTCGTTGATGTTTTTTCCTCACCCAATATGCTCAGCAAATCTATCGCCGCAGAAATTATTGGAGCACTTATAAGTGGTATACCCGCCGAAAAATTTACAGTTGATTTTATACCTTTAGCGATGAATATCTTATTGATTACTCGGGAGATTTCGCCTAAACGGCTCCCCAGATCTGGTGCCACGATCGCTATTCGTTGATTTTGATTTATTTTTAATTGTTCGGCGGCCCATAGTGCCGACGAGATCAACTCATTATATTGGTCACTGCAACGGATCTTAGCCGCTTTGGTGAGCTCTAATTTTTCGCATTGTACAGTAAAACTGGATATTGAACTCCGAGAGGATCGAGAAGAACGTAACATGTCGATCGCCGCAAGGGATTGATCAATCGAGGATAGTACTTCACTAGCCCCGCTAATAGTGTCAAATTCCAACGGACTCATCGCTTGGAAGCCATATAAAGAAATTTCAGGTAACTGCGGCAAATAACCTTGTTTAAAACTTTTCATTATGATTAACCAGCTGTGGGCTTGCGTGACTATTTTTTTACTTTTTAATAGCTCATAGAAGGTGCCTCTCCATCGCGAGAAGCGAATTGATCCATAATGTTCATTGTTGACTGCTATTGAATTGACTTGCCATGTTCCGATATTGTTTTCGGTATCGCTAGCTAAATCTACATAATTTGTAGCGAGCTCCGGATCGTGCAGTTGAATGGCTTTGTACCACAAATACTTGTAGTGCTCTTCAGACACAATAGAAAATTCGGTTGCTTCCGAGTGGTGCATGTCTTGTAGACGATCCCAACATATCCTGAGCCAAGTTTTTACGGTAAAAATTAGTGGAGTTTCCCATGCTTGGTGTGCTTGTATTCGGCTCCAAGCCTGATTGATGTTGTCCACTAATCTCTGATTCGGGACTAGAATGGTGGTACCCTTACCTATCGCAGATTGAAATAGGCTAACATCGATCAATGGCGGCAAAAGTTTGGGGTCAGTCATTGTTCATAACGGTTGGAAAGTTTGGATGTTGGTAGAGAATAATTGTTGGTTTGATATTACTGGTTAAGATATATCTATGGAATCTAGTATACAAGTTTCGTGTGTCCCCCAACTACTAATAGCGGTTTTGATTAGTGTTTTCATTGGAGGCCTGATAGCTTATATGATTATTAGATCACGTGTTATTCGGTTGGAGGCCCAAATTGTCGCATCGCGAGAGGTCGAAGCAAGGTCTGCTGTGTTACTTGAAAAAGTGAATTCGGAAAAAGAAAAGTTAATCGAGAAATGTGGGGCTTTAGAGCAAAAATCTGAAAGTAACGATGAAAATCATAGGGCACAAATTGCTTTTTTAACAACAAATAAAATCCAAATTGCCGCTGAATTTGAGAACTTAGCGAATCGAATTTTTGATGAAAAACAAAAAGAATTTGTTTCAAAAAGTAAGTCCACTATTGAGGATACGCTGACACCGCTAAGGCGAGATATTGGAGATTTCCGTCGGCAGGTAGAGTCTTCATATGATAAGGAGGCAGCCGATCGAAATATTCTTGTCGGTAAAATTAGTGAGTTACAAAAACAGACTCAGCAAGTTTCGTCGGACGCACTTACATTGGCCAGTGCGCTCCGCGGCGACAATAAGGCTCAAGGCAACTGGGGCGAGTTCATTCTCGAAAAACTTCTAGAGGACTCCGGGTTAACTAAAGGCCGGGAATACACAACACAGGCGAGCAAAACGGATGAGGAGGGCCGCAGAAGGGCCCCTGATGTTATTGTGCATTTACCCGAGGGTCGAGATATCATTATTGACTCAAAGATTAGCTTGGCGGCTTATGAGGCTTACCATAACGCCGAGAGTGATAATCAAAAATTAATATTTCTTAAGAAACATCTTGCATCGATGAAAGCTCATGTCAGGGGTTTAAGTGAAAAAAAATATGAAATGTTACAAGGAGTCAACAGCTTAGATTTTGTACTTATTTTCATCCCGATCGAGGGAGCATTTTTACTTGCTCTTGATCAAGGACCCGAATTAATGTCGGATGCGTATGATCGGGGTATTATTTTGGTCAGTCCGACCACCCTCATGGTTACGTTACGTACCATAAAAAATATTTGGCGATATGCCGATCAAAATCGGAATGCGCAAGTTATTGCCGAACGTGCGGGAAGGCTTTATGACCAGTTTGCGCTTTATGTTGAGTCGCTGGATGAAGCGACGAAATACCTCTCTAGGGGTACGGAATCACTTTCCACGGCCCGAAAGCGGTTGCTTTCCGGTCGTGGCAATCTACTTCAGAGAACCGAGGAGCTTAAGCTACTTGGTGCTAAAGCCAAGAAACAGCTTCCTCACCAAATAATACCAGATGAGGAGTCACGTGATGATACCTGACAAGCACTTGTGTCAGTAACACAGTGCATATTATTAGTAGTCATTGCAGGCGTCAGTTGGACTGTCGCTTTCTTAGAATAACGCCCACCTCCAAGTGCTTAGTCCAAGGAAATTGATCAAATACTGCAGCGCACTCTACCTCGTGGGTTTCGTCTAGAACTCCTATGTTTTTGACTAATGTTGCTGGGTTGCATGATATATATATTATCCGGTCGAACTGCGAAACAAGTCCTAGTGTGTGTTTGTCCAGACCAGCTCGAGGAGGATCCACGAGAATCGTATTAAACATGAATGTTTTTAGGTCGACCCCTGATAATCTCTTGAAACGTCGCCCACCATAAAAAGCCTGTGAAATCTCTTCACTTGACATCCTTACTATCGTTACGTTTCGGATGTCATTTGCCATTAAATTGTGTTGACCACTTTTTACGGCTATTTTAGAAATCTCTGTTGCAAGGACATTCCGAAATTTTGGAGCTAGTACAACTGTAAAATTGCAGTTTCCGCAATATAGCTCAACTAAGTCGCTAGAAGTGTTCACACAAGTTTTATTGACCCAACGTAACAATTTTTGGTTTATCTCAGCGTTTGGCTGAGTAAAACTCGACTCCGTCTGTCGGTAGCGCAGAACTCGATCATTAACAAAAAAGCTTTCAGATACATAATCTCTCGTTAGGACCAGTTTTTGGCCTCGGCTTCGACCAATAATACACGCTCTTAAAGGGGTTTGGATGCTAGACGCCTCAGCTGACCAAATATGGTCTAAGCGTTTATGGTAGATCAACGTGATTACAGCTTCCCCGTTAGTGGAGGTGAGAAACTCAACACAAAATAGCTTTTGTCTTAAAATTTGGTTCTCATTGATACAGTGTAATAGTTCGGGCATCAGTTGGTTGATTTTTTTGCTACCGATCAAAAATTCGTCTACCTTGTACAGGTGGCCAGTTTTTTGTTCTGTCATTGCATAATAGGCGGTATCTTTTTCGTGATAGATTCTGAATTCTGCTCGCATTCGGTAATATTTTGTAGGGGAAGAGAATTCCTCTAGAGGTCCGGTGTAATAGAGCTTGAGTGCATTTTTGAGTTCGGCAGATTTGCATGCAAATTGGTTTTTGTAATCTTCAATGTTGAATTCGTTTTGAATCACCCTTGCATTCTCACTTTATATAGAGTTCCTTTTTAAGTGTCGATGAGTAATAGTAATTAAATTTTACGGTGCTCGATATAGGTATTGCTTAGAATATTTGTTAAGATTCCCTAGGCGTTGGATTAAAGAGATGGTACTCATGCAATTAAAGCGCGTTATATTGCTTTTGGGCTCATTTTTGTGCATTTTGGTTTGGGGAGAGGCATTGGATGGCAACGACCCTCTGTCAGTTAACCGCCAGTCTCTGAAGGACGCGAGCGTATATTTTATACAACCTGATGATGGTCAAGTATTTGAAACTGGCGAGCCAATTGTTGTCCAGTTTGGTTTACGCGTGATGGGTGTTGCTCCTGCTGGGGTTGCCACCCCTGGTACCGGACATCATCACTTGTTGATAAACCAGAAAACGTTACCGGATCTGTTGAAACCTATTCCCGCAGGTAAGAATATTATTCACTTCGGTGGTGGACAAACTGAGACACAGCTCACGTTAGCGCCCGGAAAGCACAAACTACAGTTGGTGCTGGGTAACCAGTATCACTTGCCTCATATTCCGCCACTGATATCAGAGCATGTCACTATTGTTGTGCATTAGTGGCCGCGATTAGTGAGCATTTTGCCGCCATTATGAAGTCGTTTAGGTGGAGCCCGGAGAGCTCACGCGTCCACCATGTCACAGTCACCTTTCCCCATTCGACAATCATACTTGGGTGATGGTTCTGGTCATCTGATATTGCGGCAACAGCGTTTGCAAGAGACATGCTCGCCGAAAAGGTACGACAACAAAACGTACACCGAAGCTTACATAAATTATTCTCAGTAACAATTTCCCATCCTTTCAGCTTCGACAGTAGAATATCTATCTCCTCGGGTGGTAAGCACTCTGACGCACCGTATTCTGAGTTACAACTTTGCTTTTGCAAGAAGGTAAGTTCGTGTTCATCCATGTTGTTTGATTACAGACAATTTTTTGGTTTTGGCAAGCCCGCTATTTTAGCGATGAGTTTAGCAGGTTGCTGAGGAAACAAGCTTAGTAAATATAAGCTGCGACTCTTTTCGAACCCCTTTTTTTCTGAAATATACTTTGACAACGGTCTTGAAGATGGTGAGAACCCATATTCGAAAAAAAAGCTTCTTGCTAACTCTAAAATTTCGAAGTGAGCTGACGTGAGACCAATGCCTTGCATCCGAGCATTTTCCGCGGCAACCTGCTGGTCCCATGAGGGTAGAACGACTTCACAGGACGGGGGGGCTGCCGGTTCTCGGTAAGCTTTGATATACCCCCCTAGCAAGTTGTCGTATAAATTAAACAGCTACTGTTAATCAGACCTAGTCTTTACGGTAACGCTAACTACTCCTCACTGCCCATCCCAAAAAAAGATAAAAAGATCATAAAAAGGTTGTACAACATCACAAAAAGAGTGACCGTAGCAGATATGTAATTCCGCTCACCACCGTGAATTATCATGCTCGTCTGCCACATAATGATGCCGGTACTAAGAAAAGCAAACATACAGCTCACTGTTAGTGCCAGCGCAGGGACTTGGAGGAACATATTAGCTATTCCACCAAAAAAGGCTACCATTATCCCGATGAAGAGAAATCCTCCCATCGCACTCAAGTTTTTTCTGGTTTGCAGAACGTAAGCGGATGCGGCGAAGAAAGTGAGCGCTGTTGATCCAAGGGCAAGCATAATTGGTTCAGCTCCCCTAAGAGCGAGCACCATAGATAATATGGGTCCTAGCGTTAAACCCATAAAGCCTGTAAGGGCGAAGCACCAAGCTATCCCGCTACTATTGTTTTTGTTTTTCTCGACCATCCAAAGGAGTCCGAAATATGGAAGCAACATCCAAAACCCCATATGTGGAACACTAAGCAACATTGAAATACCCGCCATAAGAGCGCTGAAACCGATTGTCGCTCCCAACAACATGTAGGTGTTTCGCAAAACCGTTTGAACGTTGGCATCCAACTCGATACCCATAGTTACATTATTTGAGAGATCATCCATCTTCACTTTTTCTACCTCGCAGTAAGTCATTAATTTGAAATTTTTAGGAGTCGCTTATCATCTCGCCTTATTTTAAAACTTCACTTTAAAAAGTACAGCGGAATCGTTGGACACGGAAACAGCCCACCCATGCGCATTCCACTCTCCAAGTACGATACGCTCTTTTTCAGTTGCGTCAACCCCGTGACGTCCGGGTCGGTGCGTATGTCCATGCACAAGTAAAGTTGCTGCATTACAATCCATTACGGAAGCTACGGCTCCTAGGTTTACTTCCATGATGTCCGACGGCTTCTTTACATTGGCTTTACTGCTTTGTTTTCGCCAATAGTTAGCTAGACGTTTTCGAATGAAGAGTGGCAAGCCTAAGATGAACCACTGACATAGAGGCTTCCGTACTTTTTTACGGAAGTTTTGATAATCGACATCATCTGTACAAAGCAAGTCACCGTGCGTCAATAATAGCCGGTGGTCCTTATATTCTATTAAATGGTAATCATCCAATAAAGTGGCCTTGATGCGTGAAAGAAATTTCTCCCCAATTAGGAAATCACGATTACCGTGTTGCAAAAATAATTTAGTTCCCGTATCTGAAAGCCTAGCAAGATTTCTTTTTACATCTTCTGCGAGCTGAGAATTCTCATCGTCACCTATCCATGAATCAAAAAGGTCGCCTAAGATATAGAGCTCATCAACTCCCTCAGCTTCTCGCGTTAAAAACTTGAAAAAAAGTTCAGTTACTGAGGGTCTCGCTTCAGATAAATGGATGTCTGAGATGCATAGAATACTCATTGAAATGTTGGCCCTAATTTTTCCCTAATATTTATCATAAGAATCGCTTATGTATATTTCAGTGATTTCAATCAACTCGGAAGGAACGTCTTGATGATATCGTTCGGAGCCGGTTACCACTGACTTAATATGGTTTACAACTTCCATTCCCTCAACTACATCTGCAAATACGGCATACCCCCAGCCTTCCTGTGTTTTATCAGTATGATTCAAAAAACTATTGTCTGCGACGTTAATAAAAAATTGTGACGAGGCAGAGTCAGGATCTGATGTTCTTGCCATAGCGATAGTTCCAATGGTGTTTGACCTACCATTGTCGGCCTCGTTAATAATTGGGCCCCGTGATTGTTTTTCAACTAGATCGATATTTAATCCACCGCCTTGAATCATGAAACCATCAATTACTCTGTGGAAAATTGTACCTATATAGTACTTCTCACGAGCATATTGTAAAAAGTTTTGAGCGGAAATTGGTGAATTTTTAAAGTCTAGCTCAATACCTATTTTACCCATCGTGGTGGTTAAAGTTATCATGTTTCTTCCTTAGCTTAGGTTTGTGTGTCAGTTTTAGGGTCGGACATTCTAAGCGCTGGAAAAGAGAATTAATACCCTGTTTTACATTGTGATAGCGGTTGTGCCAAGAACGCACGCACGTGAAGATCACAAATACTATGGTGAGTCAATATTTGGCTTTTGTGGTCAATGTTAGTTTTAGTGTAATGATCACAATTCGAACTGTATAATAATAGTTGTTTAAAGTAGCGAAAATGCCCTTATGATTGAGCTTAATAAACCCATAAATTTTATTCAAAGTATCATCTCTTCCGATCTTGCGTCTGGCCGTGTAGTTGAAATTGTGACTCGCTTTCCTCCCGAACCAAATGGCTACCTTCACCTTGGGCACGCCAAATCAATTTGCTTAAATTTTGACCTTGCAGCAGCCAACGGGGGACGTTGTAACCTGCGTTTTGATGATACTAATCCAGAAACGGAGAGCCCTGATTACGTTGATGCTATTATCAGAGACGTTCAGTGGCTGGGGTATGAATGGTTTGGGGATGTTCGTTATGCGTCCGATTATTTTGAGCAGCTATTTGGCTGGGCCCAATTCCTAATAAGGCACGAAAAGGCTTATGTATGCGAATTGACATCAGCTCAAACTCGTGAATATCGAGGAACACTTACGACGGGAGGACGGGATAGTCCTTATAGATATCGCCCTGCATTGGAAAGCCTTGAGTTGCTTGATCAAATGCGTTCCGGTCAGATAGATGAAGGGAAAATGACCCTGCGCGCGAGGATTGACATGCAGTCTCCTAATATAAACCTACGAGACCCAGTGCTTTATCGAATCAAAAAATATCCACACCATCGAACAGGTAGAGTTTGGAGTATTTATCCTTCTTATGATTTTGCCCATGGCCAAGAAGATGCTCTTGAGGGAGTAACCCATTCTATTTGCACGCTCGAATTTGCAGCTAATAGAGCACTCTATGATTGGTTCATCGAAAACCTGCCTGTACCGTCTACGCCAAAGCAGTTTGAGTTCGGACGACTTAATGTTAATTACATGGTAACGAGCAAGAGAAAATTAAAGAAGCTTGTAGATGACAGAATAGTGGATGGTTGGGACGACCCGAGGATGCCCACTTTGTCGGGCATGCGGAGAAGGGGAGTCACTGCTCGGGCTATCAAAAATTTTTGCAAGAGTCTGGCAGTTGCAAAAACTGATGGCGTCGTCGACATCGCTCAGTTTGAGCACTTTATTAGAGATGATTTAAATCAGCATGCAAAGCGAGGAATGTGCGTAATTGAACCGCTTAAATTATCTATCACAAACTATTCGGGAGACCGTGTTGAAAACCTTGTCATCCCATGCCACCCAAGTCGAGATGATCTGGGATGCCGAGTTGTGCCATTTACTGCCTCGCTATGGATCGAACGTAACGACTTTAGTGAGAATCAAGCTTTTTCACGAAAGAAGTTTAAACGATTAGTCCTAGGAGATTATGTACGCCTCAGAGGTGCTTATGTGGTTAGAGCAGACAGTGTTGTCAGAGATGCTAATGGTATGATTGTCGAAATAAGGGCTTCGCTAGTGCCGGGGACTGTGGGTAAGAGTCCTCCAGATAACATCAAGCCAAGGGGTGTAATTCATTGGGTCTCGGAGCAATATTCGGTCGACTGTTGCGTAAATCAATATGATCGGCTATTTTCGCACCCGCTTCCAGAGTCAGGGGCTGAAAGCTTTATTAAATTTATTAATTTAAACTCATTAAAAGTAATAACTGGGTGTAAGGCAGAACCTGAGTTGGCCAAGGCTCAAATCGGGGAAAATTTTCAGTTTGAGAGAATAGGTTACTTTTGTGTGGATAATCGCCAGAAAGAGGATGATGACCTAGTGTTCAACTGCACGATTGGTTTAAGAGACACTTGGAGCAACACTAAACAGTAATCCCGAGTTACAGTATGTTAAATAAATATATTGGCGAATTTTAATGCCCCTAGTGATCTATAATACTCTAACCCGAAAGAAGGAAGACTTTTCGCCGATATCCTCTACTCGGGTAACGATGTATGTTTGTGGTCCAACCGTCTACAACCGCGTTCACATTGGGAATGCTCGCCCGGCCGTAATCTTTGATGTACTGTTTCGAGTTCTACAAACACTCTACCCGCGGGTTGATTATGCGCGCAATATTACCGACATTGATGACAAAATAATCAAAGCATCTCGGGAACTGAATCAAGATATATCTGTCATAACCGAGCGTTACTCTCGACTGTATGTTCAAGACATGGATAGTCTTAATAATCTTAAACCCACTTTTTCACCTCGCGCCACAGACCATATTTCTGAGATACTGGATATCATCACTGATCTTTTCAACTCTGGGTTTGCATATTTTTCAGAGGGACATGTTTTATTTTCTGTAGCGGCGGATTCGAATTATGGGAAATTGTCGCAACGTCTGTCGTCTGAGTTAATGGCCGGTGCTAGGATAAATGTTGCATCTTATAAACAAAATCCCGGAGATTTCGTGCTCTGGAAACCCTCTGGACCGGCGGATCCAGGATGGCCAAGTAGATGGGGGCGAGGGCGCCCTGGCTGGCATATTGAGTGCTCGGCTATGGTAAAAAAACATCTCGGCGAAACAATTGATATACATGGTGGCGGTCAGGATTTGCTCTTTCCTCATCATGAGAATGAAAGTGCGCAGAGTAGATGTATACACAATGGTAGGCCTCTGTCGAATTTCTGGATGCACAACGGCTTTGTAAATCTGGATGGAGAAAAGATGTCAAAATCTCTCGGAAATTTTCGATTGGTTGGAGATCTTTTAAAAAAGTATCCTGGCGAAGTTCTTCGTTACGCGATACTGACCGCGCACTATCGATTCGAACAGAATTTTGGCTTCTCTGTCTTGGATGCCGCCAAGAACTCACTGAATAGTCTTTATGGCTATTTGCGAGCTGCTGAAAATATCAAAATTTCACACTCAGATGAGTTATCCAGTTGCCGAGGAGTCGATGCATTATTAGATGACCTAAATACTCCTTTAGCATTGTCTGAACTCCACAGAATTGCAAAAGAAATGCATACCTCTAATGGCACCAAAAAGCAGAGGCTCAAGACTCAACTGGTTAACTTGGCTAGATTGATGGGTCTCTTGCAACAGCAACCTGAGGCGTGGTTTAAAAATGAGGCTGGAAATCAATTAATAACCAATGACCAGATAGAGGATGCAATCATTGCACGTAAGGAGGCCAAGCTCGCCGGCGATTATGCTGCCGCGGATGTTATCCGAAAAAGACTTGAGAAGAGCGGAGTGGTGCTTGAGGATTCGCGAAAAGACACCACTTGGCGTCGTCGTTAAACCAAAAAATTTGTTGTTCGCTACACTCTTTTGTGCGCATCATTTCCTTCGTCATATCCGTATTGAAGACGAACATATATAGTGCGTCTCTGGTGGCGGCGCAGATTTCTCGCTTAGAGTTCTCATGACAGAAATTACAACCCTCTCTGCGATAGCTCTATAGCTCGCAAATTGACTTTCGCGTACACAAAGGTATCGCTTATCCGTGTCATTGAGACTTTTGGATCTGCGAGGAAATATTGCTTTTTGTTTTGTAGAACTTAATCGCAGTCCGGACCATGCGTCGAAAGGTTCATATTGAAAGTGAGGAAAATGATGGCGAGTTATCCCTACCAAGTAGTCAACCTCTTCAGTGCTTGGTGTAACTCGCTCGGGATTGCCTGAGAACATGGTGTCAACTGAGCCAACAAGTGTTCCACCGCGCCAAGGTAGAATGGCGATACGGTTAGATCCCTTTTTTCCTTCAACATAGAAACTGTTATCGCTAAGGTGCTCTCTGAATTCAATATGAGTAGACTTTATCGATCGAGTGGGAAGTGGATTTTTCACGCCCTCAATGGATCGAGAGACACGGTCGCACCACGCGCCTGTGGCATTGACCAAAAACCGGCAATCAAAGTCACGGTTACGGGAACCTTTGGCTACGCTGACAACGTAACCATCATCAGACAGCTGCGCCCCCTCAAAATTAACCGGGCACAGCGCCATAGCTCCATGTTGTTTTGCGGATCTAAGCACATTCTGAGCGAGTTGAGCGTCATCAATGTGAATTTCTTGGAACGCATAAACTGCTGATAGGTCATGTTGATTTAAGCCATAAAGTTTACGCCATCTTTCTTCAGGCAGCCGTCGAGAAGAAGCCAGATTATCGCTGCCTGCAAGAGCATCATAAATGCGAAGCTGCAACGCTATTTGCCATGATTTTTGGGAACTTTGTTTGTAGATTGGAAGATAAAACCAATCGACTTTTTGAAGATTTGGTGCAATATCTCTGATGATGCGACGTTCTCTCAGACATTCCCGAACGTTAGAGAGACGAAGATGAGGAATTCCTTCAAAATCTCCATCTATTATTTTGCTTGATTTAGAAGAATTACCCGCACCCCAACCTCTTTTTTCAACTATGATTGTAGAGAGCCCATTTATAGCGGCTGCCTGAGCAATGCCAGCGCCAATAATGCCACCGCCAATAATGCAGAGATCAAAATGGGTTGACATAGACAAAGTCCGGTGAAGTATTTAAGGCTATTCCCTTGTGTGGTGCCACGAGATTTGACATTGTGATCGACACGCATTTTGTATTCACAGTTCTCATTTTGCTGCCTAGCCATGTCGTAAACGATAGAAATATAGGAAGATTAAATAAATTAGCACACACCCGACTGGCCACATAGTTTTTAGTGATTAAGTTCGCATTTGCATAAATTATGCATCAAATGTTGCACCAAATTGCCAATTATTGTCAAATCAAACGAAGAAAAGGTGTTGGATTTTGTCCTGTACCTTAGTTAATTATTTTTTGTTTGAATCTATTTATTTGGACATTATTCATAACTTAGCTTCACAAAGAGTCTTTTATTAAAATCTTTAAAGCGGAGAAGTTTATGTCGAAAGTGCTTTACGAAGTTGTAAATAATATTGCAAAAATTACTCTAAATAATCCACAAAAGCGAAATATGCTGGACGAGGATACCAACAATCATTTGGTTGATTTCATTAAGGCGGCAGAGTCTGATCAAGATGTGGTAGCAGTATTGATATCTGGGTCTGGGTGCGTCTTTTGTGCTGGGGGGCAGTTATCTGAGATTAAGCCTAAAAAAGAAAAACTGGAAAAAATATACAGCGGTTTTTTAAGTGTTGCCCATTGTAGTCTACCTACAATTGCTGCAGTAAACGGCCCGGCGGTAGGCGCAGGTTTCAATTTGGCTCTTGCCTGCGACATAAGGATTATGTCAGATGAGGCCGTTTTGGATCCAAAATTTTTTAGTTTAGGATTACACCCAGGTGGCGGATGTTCTTGGATGCTGAGGCGGTTGTGTGGCTGGAGTGTAGCCTCTAGCTTGCTTTTGTTTGCACAACCCCTCTCAGCACATGAAGCGGTAGAAAAAGGCTTAGTATTAAAGAGCGTTAAAAAAGAAAAGTTACAAGAGACTGCGATGGCTTACACCAATCTGATTCGACATTTGCCAAAAGAACTTCTAATGCGTACAAAAAAGACGCTTCTTGCCGCTGATGCAAGCTGTAACATTAATGATATTTTAGAGATCGAGACTCAGGAGCAGATCTGGGCTTTACAACAACCATTCTCTAAAAAATCTATTGACATGGTGTTCAAAAAAATTAGCAACAGTAATAGCTCTTAAGATATGTCCTTTAAAATTGCTGTAAATTATGAGATTTTTGCCAAATTTAGTGAGAGATATTACATCACTCGTTCTGCAGCGATAACAGATTGAAGTATTAATGTGTTGATAGTCATGGGCCCCACTCCCCCAGGCACTGGTGTGATAGCCGCTACCCTGTCATATAGGGGCCCAAGCTCAATATCACCGCAACCATCAGGATGAAACCCAGCATCGATTACAACAGCTCCGTCAGGAACCCAGCTCGCTTTAATATACTCAGGTTGACCCAACGCACCCACAATTAAGTCTGATGATTTGATAATCTCTGGGAGATTTTTCGTCTTTGAGTGGCACATGGTAACGGTTGCGTCTTCATTGAGCATCATCATAGACATTGGCTTGCCAAGGATTGGACTACGACCCACCACCACAGCATGCATCCCCGCCAAATCGATATTATAAGCGTCAAGTAACCTCATGATTCCTCGGGGCGTAGCAGATCCGAAAGTATTTTGACCCATCGACATTTTGCCAAAGCCTAAACATGTTACACCATCCACATCTTTTTGTAGGCTAATAGCATCAAAGCATAACCTTTCATTAATTTGTTGGGGCACGGGGTGTTGTAATAGTATTCCATGACACAATATATCGGAATTCAGAGCGCTAATTTTCTCTCGAAGCTGTTCTGTAGTTGTTGTGCCCGGAAGCTCGATTGCAACTGACTGCATGCCGATCCTTTTACAAGCATTTTGCTTCATCTTTACATAGGTCCTCGACGCCGGATCTGATCCAACTAGTATAGTCGCTAAGATCGGAGGTCGCCCCTTTTTTGACCGTATGCTTTTGACCCGATCACTCAGTTGCTGTTCTGTTTTTCTGGCAACCGAAACACCATCTAAGACTATCGCAGTCATTATGTTATCCTTTAAAACGAATTGTTACTATCCTTGGCCCGGCTATGCCAAACATGCGATGAGCTCAACTGAAAAAATCTAAGAGGAAAGTTTAGCTCCAGCGTCTTTTATTACAAATATGGGGTGGACGACGGGGATTGAACCCGCGACCACCGGAATCACAATCCGGGGCTCTACCAACTGAGCTACGCCCACCATAACATGCAAAATGACAAACTGCCGACATGACCATGCTCACTGGCGCGCCCGGCAGGATTCGAACCTGCGACCCACGGCTTAGAAGGCCGTTGCTCTATCCAGCTGAGCTACGGGCGCA
>PCCK01000063.1 GCA_002731695.1 Porticoccaceae bacterium | reverse complement strand
CTAATCACACCGAAGTGCTTTCTCGCTCGACTTGCATGTGTTAGGCCTGCCGCCAGCGTTCAATCTGAGCCATGATCAAACTCTTCAGTTTAATCTTTAACCTCACATTTTAAAGTGAGGGAATGGTTACGCGAAACCTTGCTTTACCATTCAAATCTCAGTATCACAAAACTGAACTACCTATTCGTAATGAATCGATGAGTCACTTGCTTGCGAAAATTTTGTGTCCTATCTTCGTTTGCAAGTGCCCACACGCATTGCTTGATTAAATTTTTAAAGAGCAGCAGCTTAATCTAAGCTGGGGTCGATATTCTATATGTGAGAACGCCTTTGTCAACCTTTGAATCACAAAAACACAAATAACATACTTATTGTCGTAAAAATTCATCGAACAATGCACTTCGATACTGTAATCAATTTCCGGCTTTTTGTGAGAAAATGTACGCGGCCTCTCTTCCAGATTTCAGAGCGTGCTCGCGCAGCTTCTTTATGTACATTGAGAGACGAATTACTTTCCTAACACGCATACCGCTATGACAAGTGATGTTAAGACACATAAAACAAACAATTCATCAAGCCGAAACGCAGAGCACTACTCGATAAGTGGCATTTCATCTGCTAAAACCCATGCCTAAACAGAACTTAGCCACACTCTTGGTGATAGAATATATGAAATTTTTTCTTACCTAAACGAAGTAAAAAGTATCGTCCAAAAAAACCTTTCTCTGGTGAAAACGTCTCTGCACCTCGCATATTATCTTTCGGTGATTTTACTGCCCCATTTATAAAAAGTGATCCTCTGCAAAGCGCATCTTTCACCTCTTTACCAGATTTAACCACACCGACTTTCACCAATAATTTTGTGAGAGGTAACTTAGAAAAATCGTCCGGAACAGCAGTAGCTACCCCATCTTTTTCCAACTGCACAAAATCCTGCTCACTCAGATCTGACGCATTTCCGCTAAACAAACAACGAGTGATGCGCTTGGCTACAGATAATCCATCTTCGCCATGGACAAGGCGCGTAACTTCACTCGCTAAGACGCTCTGAGCAAATGGCTTATCCTCAGACAAATTATCAGATGCTTCTATCTCAGCAATTCGGTCAAGAGTCATAAAAGTAAAAAATTTGAGGAAACGATAAACATCTAAATCAGAAACGCCAAGCCAATATTGATAAAAACTGTAAGGGGAAGTTTTATTTGGATCTAACCAAATTGTTCCTTTTTCAGTTTTTCCAAATTTAGTACCATCCGTTTTTGTGACGAGCGGCAAGGTTAAACCGAAACATCTTGCATTAGATTGTCTTCGACTCAATTCGATACCACTAACAATGTTACCCCACTGATCGCTACCACCTATTTGCAAAGTACATGCATATCTTCTATATAACTCGGAAAAATCCAACCCTTGAAGTAAAGCATAAGAAAATTCAGTAAAAGAAATCCCCGATCCTTTTCTTGCAAGCCGTTTTTTTACCGACTCACGAGACAACATTGTGTTTACAGAGAAATGCTTACCTACCTCACGTAAAAAAGTTATCACTGAAAGTTCAGACGTCCATGCTAGGTTGTCTACAATAATTGCAGAATTCTTATTTACGGTATCGAAATTCAAAAATCTCCGAAGTTGCTCTTTCAGCTTTTCAACCCAATCAGCAACTAAATCGGGGCTATTTAGTTGACGCTCTTCCATTTTAAAGCTAGGGTCACCAATCAACCCTGTGCATCCGCCAACTAAAATTATCGGCCGGTGACCTGCAAGTTGGAATCGTCTTAGCATCAACAGCGGTATTAAGCTTCCAATGTGTAAACTATCTGCTGTGGGATCAAATCCGCAATATATTACTCTACAAGCATCGAGATGAATTTCAAGTTCCTCATTCGCCGTCTTTTGCTCGATCAAGCCACGTGCATTCAGTTGGCCCAAAAAATCTTTGCCTGTCATCTTCATCTAAATTCAACACTTTTTACTTCGCCGTGGGGAGTATAACCTAAACACAGGTAATACAAATACACCACGTCTAACAACGCCATTTATTAACGAGATATTCCTTAAAAAAATATTTGGAATATCTCGCAAGAGATTGGCATACATAGATTTATTCAGATAGAATCAATCGCATAACGATAATTTCCTACGACAAATGGCTTTTACTAGTAAATTTAAACTCTCAACCGAAACCTTACAACATGTGCTATTGGTTATCCGCGATTTTCCGCAACCACATCTTGTCGCGGCGAGCATCGTCGTAATGTGTACATTGTCACTAACATTCTTGTCAGTAGGAAAAAATGATGAAAAACGTCAAATAGTTGAATCGATAGAGTTGCAGTTCGCACCATTAGTTGTCCCTGAAATTCAAGTTATAAAGAACCAACGACCGCTGTCAACCAATTCTTCGGTAAGATGGCACTCGATCAATGTCCGAGTAGGCGATAATTTATCGACTTTGTTTGATCGAGAGGGCATTCCAACTAACGAAATATATAATCTGACCGCTTCTCCCGGAGGAAACATACTAGGAAATCTGTATCCTGGAGAAAAATTTCGGATCGGAGTGAATAGTAAAAATCAAATTGTTGAACTCGAGTATATTAAATCCCCGCTAATGCGATATATCTATGCTTATAAAGACGGAAGTTACCAAACCGAAAAAAGAGAACGAAAGGCCGAAGTGCTTCTCGGATTCCGAAAAGGCATAATTATCGACTCGCTTTATAACTCCGCAAAAAAGGTCCAACTACCTGATAACATTATTATGGAAATGGCTAATATTTTTGGCTGGGATATCGATTTCGTTTTTGATATTCGAGAGGGCGATAAATTTTCACTTCTTTTTGAGGAACGCTATTTAGATGGTGAAAAGCTTGATGCGGGTGACATTATTGCAGCTTCCTTTACCAACCGTGGAAAAACCTACCGAGCAATTCGCTACCAACATAGTGATGGGTCAACATTATATTACTCTCCCGAGGGATTAAGCATGCGAAAAACATTTTTACGCACGCCCTTGGACATCTTTAGAATTACTTCCGGATTTAATCTGAAGAGAAAACACCCAATTCATAAGAAAATAAAGGCACATCGTGGTGTTGACTACGCGGCGCCCCGAGGAACACCTGTCTATGCGGTCGGAAAAGGCAAAGTATCCGTTTCAGGTTTTAGTAAGGCCAACGGAAATTATGTTTTTTTGCAGCATGGCCAAACGTATATGACAAAATATTTACATCTGCATGAAAGAAAAGTTAAGACGGGACAAACGGTTTCACAACGCATGTTGATAGGAACTGTTGGCTCTACAGGCTACTCAACTGGCCCGCATCTCCACTATGAGTTTTTGGTGAATGGCGTACATAAAAACCCGAGAACAGTGGAATTACCCAAGGCAGATCCAATCAATGCAGAAGAGCGAGAAAGGTTTGAATTAACAACTCAACCGCTTCTTGTGCGACTAGCGATTTACGAACAGGCATCGCAATATTCTGTAGCTGACCCATTAGATGCAACTGATGCTAATTAATCGGATCTATCTATGAGTGAATCTAAATACTATATCGGCCTTATGTCTGGCACCAGTATGGACAGCATCGATGCTGTAGCAATAAATTTCAAAAAGAAGAGAATGGAGTGTTTGGGTAGTCATAAGCATGAAATACCTCAGAACATCAAAGAACAGCTCGCCCAACTGTGTCAATTAAATGAATCAAGTATTGCCGTATATGGCGCAACCGATGTTCAAATGGGCATCCTTTTTTCGGAAGCTGTAAAATCTCTGATGTCGGCGCTTCAGTTAACTCCTGAAAATATAATGGCGATCGGCTCTCATGGCCAGACCATAAGACACTCTCCGCCCGGAGGACCAAACATACCCTTCTCGATACAGATTGGTGATCCAAATATCATAGCCACTCGGACAAATTGTCCCGTTGTTGCAGATTTCCGAAGAGCCGATATGGCTCTCGGGGGGCAAGGGGCTCCCCTTACACCAGCCTTCCACCAAGTTTTTTTTTCCCATCCCTCACTAGTCAGGCTTATCTTAAATATTGGCGGTATTGCTAACATTACCGTCCTCTCGCCGAATAGATTATGCATAGGATTCGACACTGGACCCGGAAATGTCCTTCTGGACGGTTGGTGCCAACGTCACAGAGGGACTCCATTTGATGAAAATGGAAACTGGGGAGCTGGAGGAACGATTTGTGAAACGTTATTGCATCAACTTAAGGGGCACCCATACTTAAGACAAATTTCTCCTAAAAGCACAGGCCGCGAGTTATTTAATCTAGAATGGCTAGAGCAACAATTAAAAGAACATCAAAATCATATCGGATTTTTAGCTCCTCAAGACGTTCAAGCCACGTTATGCAAGTTTACTGCCGACACTATAACTGACTGCATAAAAAGTTTGAAATTCCCAGTAGATGAAATATTCATCTGCGGAGGAGGCGCTCACAACCGTGCTCTTACGGAAACTTTGAGACAGCACTTATACGGTTTGAATCTTCGAACAACAGAGAGTTTGGGTATCCACCCTGATCACGTGGAAGCCGCTGCGTTCGCTTGGCTCGCAATGCGCCGAATACATGGATTGTCTGGGAATTTGCCGAGCGTCACGGGAGCAAGAAATTCAACAACTTTAGGTGGAGTCTTTCTTCCATAATTGTGCGAAGCAATAACCTACTCACGTTAAAACAAGGACGAATAAACTACACGGACGTTAAATTGAGAACGAAGAGCCACAACCACAAGTTGTCTGAGCATTAGGGTTTGCGACAATAAACCTAGAGCCCATTAAACCCTGCTCATAATCAACTGTCGATCCGACTAAATAAGGTAAACTCATCGAATCAATTAGCACATCCACGCCATGACGACTAATTAATGTGTCGTCTTCGACAGCCGCTCCGTCAAAGGAAAAACCATATTGCAAACCTGAGCACCCTCCGCCGGTAACAAAGATTCGTAATTTTAAGCTATCGTCGCACTCTTCTACCTTTAAAGATCTTAGCTTTTCAATAGCATTTGGAGCGATTTCCAATAGGCTTGGCATAAAAACCTTCACATCTGACATATAAAAAATCACACCCTCTCAAAGCAAGTGAATTTCAAACAACCGCGCATCGGTTTCCTAACCATCCGCAGCGCTGTTGTCTTTTGGGAAAGTACTCACATTGCTGATAGTCTGCTCTAACACAAAATTTCCCATCACCTCTGCTCCTTTTTCAACTTCAATCAAAGAGTAGTGAATGTTTCCCTCTATCACTGCCTTCGACGCCAACTTTACCAAATTGCTAGCATGTATATTTCCTCGGACATGTCCGTTGATAATTACATCTCCTACCCATATTTCTCCCTCTAGTAAACCACCATTTAAAATGCGAACGCGAGCGCCTTTTTCCTCAGAGCGAATGTTGCCAATCACTGTACCCTCTATCTCGAGGCACCCCGAAAAATGAAGATCTCCCTCCACACGCGTTCCGAGTGCTATCAAGGTTGTCGCTCCATGTAACGCGGCGCTTTCTTTATTACCAAACATAACTCAATCCCCATATTGCCATTCATACTCAAATTTTAAAATCGACTCCTTCTCCCAAGTATACCGCAAACTTACACTCACGGTATCAGGCTTGAAACCATCCGGCAATTCCATGACACCTTGCTGTATCGAAAAATACTTAAATTCAATTTTTATGGGCCATTCTGCAATCTGCTGATCTAAATCCGAGACCCTGTAGGTAGTCCCAATGCCATTTTGTTTACCCTTCACATTAACATCAGCAAATAAACTTAATCGCTTCATTTCGTCTTTTTTTTGCCGCACTACCCAGCGATATTTTACTCTATCATCATCTAAGAGGGTGAGACTAAAATCGCCAATGGACACTCCACTCGGACCATCATTATCCTGTAATAAATCTCGATATAACTTCAGATCTTCATTTCGCGAATATATTTGTCGCTGCAAAATCACCATCTGCTGTCGAGCACTTTCCAAAGCCACATTGTCAACCTCAGAACTTAATTTCATAAGACTTAGTTGTTCCTTGTAATTCATTAAGTCGATCTGCAAAGTTTTATACCGTTCGTCTAAATCCAACTTTTGAGACATTATCTGTGCGGCCTCATGACCTCCCCAGTGACGCCCTAACGCGAAAGAAAAAATTATCGATAAAAAAGCTAACAAGCCCAGAAAAATCCTCCGCTTCGGCCTGTATTTGACTACGATAGATTTGTATTCTTGCATTATGGGACAGAGGCTATGCTGGTTAAACCACAAGTTTCTGGCAAATCAAACATCAAATTCATGCACTGAATTGCTTGTCCTGACGCGCCTTTTATCAGGTTATCTATCACTACAAGTATAATCGCTTTTCTTCCTCCGAAAGGTCTATGGAGACCAATTTGACAGAAATTTGATCCTCTCACATTTCGGGTCTGCGGGTGGTCTCCAAGTGGAAGTATAGACACGAAAGGTTTATCGACAAACGCCGTAGTGTAAAGATCATGTAGATTCAAGTCTAAGTCTGTCAAATTAACAAAGATTGTCGCATGAATACCACGATTGATGGGCAGCAAGTGTGGAACAAATGTGACTTCGACTGAACGCCCCGAGATATCTCTCAAGCCTTGAACTACTTCTGGAAGATGTCGATGTCCATCTGCCGCATAAGCCTTATAGTTATCCCCAACTTCTGTATAAATATTAGTAAGGCTTGCTGTACGTCCCGCTCCACTTACCCCAGAGGAAGCATTAACAATAATATCTTTTGTATCCAAATGTTGACAGCGTAGCAACGGCAAAAGCCCTAATTGAATACTTGTAGGATAGCAACCAGGACACGCAATTAAATCAGCCTCTCGAATCCGTTCATCATTAAATTCGGGCAACCCGTAAACCGCTTTAGGAATAAGCTCTGGAGCTCTATGCTTAACTCCATACCACCTCTCCCAAACGGCGATATCCCGAATACGAAAATCTGCCGAGAGATCGATGACCTTTATACCTGAGTTCAATAATTTTGGAGCTAGTGTCTGAGACACTCCGTGAGGCGTCGTGAAAAAGACAACATCGCATTGTTGTAATTGACTTAAGTCGAGGACAGAGAAACAAATATCTAAAGTCCGAGCTAAATTCGGATAGACTCTACCTATTTTTACATCAGCACAGCTTCGTGAGGTAACGACCACTACCTTCACATCAGGATGAGATACCAACAATCTCAAAAGCTCAGCACCCGTATATCCTGACCCTCCAACGATACCTACATTAATCAAACTAAATCTCCTCTTTAAATATTAAAATTCGATTTCTGACGTTATGATATCTCATCAGCTGTCTTGTTGTTTTGACATTAACTAAATAGGTATTAGCAACAAGCTTTTTACTCTAGAGAACCATTAAAATGTACGATTGGGCCAAAGCTTTTCACATAATATCAATGACCACTTGGTTCGCTGCACTCTTCTATCTCCCTCGATTGTTTGTTTATCACGCAACAGCGCGGGATAAGATAAGTATTGAACGCTTTAAAATAATGCAATCTAGACTCTATCATGGCATAGCAAATCCCTCCATGTTAGCAACAATGTTGTTCGGTTTATGGTTATTCTCGATGTCACCAACGTATTATTTAAATCAAGTTTGGTTTGATATCAAACTGCTTGTAGTAGCTTTAGCAGTGATTTACCATTTTTTTTGCTTGAGATACATGCTTATTTTGAAAGCAGATGCTAATCTGAAGTCTCATTTATACTTTAGAATATTCAACGAGATTCCGGTGGTCTTTCTTGTCTCAATAGTTGTCTTGGTGGTCGTGAGGCCTTTTCAATAGTGAGGTTAATCCAAGGTCTTATCATTATGGTCAAGTGCGTTCAAGAATCCTTTGATGATAAAAATCTAAGGTAGCACAGATGACGTAAATTGATTGCTTGGCGTAGAGACTTGCGCCCTCATTGACTTAAACCAACCGCACTGTTAAATAATCTATCATGATTAAGAAAACAAACCGATCACAAAAACTCTTTGAAGATGCAAAAGAATATATCCCAGGTGGCGTAAATTCACCGGTAAGAGCGTTCAAGGCGGTTGGCGGAACACCTGTGTTCTTTCAAAGCGCTAAAGGTGCATATATATTTGATGAAGACGGGAGACGATTCATCGATTTCGTTCTGTCCTGGGGCCCTATGATACTTGGCCATGGTAATCCTGTCGTACTTGATGCCATCAGGAAGCAGCTAGAGCGAGCAATGACATTTGGCGCCCCTACAGCATTAGAAATAAACTTAGCAGAGTATATTTGTGGTCTTCTGCCTGGGATAGATATGATAAGAATGGTTAATTCTGGCACAGAAGCGACTATGAGCGCGGTTCGTTTAGCTCGAGGATTCACCGGACGCGACAAGATTATTAAGTTTGAGGGTTGCTACCATGGACACTCGGATTCTTTGCTTGTGAAGGCAGGATCTGGTGCACTAACATTGGGAATTCCAAGCTCTCCTGGTGTGCCAGAGTGTATAGCTAATCAAACTATCACGCTCACGTATAATGATATTAATCAAGTTCAACAAGTAATGGAGCAAATTGGATCGGAAGTTGCGGCTATTATCGTTGAACCCGTGGTAGGTAATATGAATTGTGTACCTCCAATCCGCGGTTTTCTGAATGCATTACGAGAATGCTGCAGCTCAACAGGGGCACTTTTAATATTTGATGAGGTGATGACCGGTTTCCGAATAAACCCTATAGGCGCCATTGGAGAGTATGGGATACAACCAGATATTATTTGTCTTGGTAAAGTAATAGGAGGTGGATTACCCGTAGGCGCGTTTGGAGGGAGTAGAGAAATAATGGAGCAAATTGCACCTGTCGGCCCAATCTATCAAGCAGGTACTCTTGCTGGGAATCCGGTGGCCATGGCTTCAGGTTTAGCGACTCTCAAACTGATATCAGAACCTAATTTCTTCAACCCGGTGTCCACTCTTACAACAAGACTTGTGAACGGCATCATAGATCGCGCGCGCGACGCGAAGGTCCCAATGACTAGCAATCATGTCGGAACTATGTGGGGTATCTTTTTTTCACATGAAAGAGAGATAATCAATTACAAGCAAGTGATGCGCTGTGACACAAAGCGCTTTGCTAAATTTTTTCATGGTATGCTTGCAGAGGGCATTTACCTTGCGCCTGCATCCTTTGAAGCTGGGTTTATGTCTTCTGCTCACAGTGTGCAAGACATAGAATACACACTGGACGCTGCAGAGAGGGTATTAAACAAACTTTGAGTCGTCAGGTTATTGCAGCCAAAGCTCGAAAAAAATTCTTTAGTCACCTATCTGCTTGATGGAACTCTAAAAAAGCGTACTTGGAACACAGCAAAAGAGTACAAAGGATACGAAAAGTCATGAGAAAAGCACTCTATCGCGGTCCCTTTCCATACACTAGAATGAGAAGACTGCGCTCCTCCTCTTTTATACGGCACCTAGTCGCGGAAACCGAAATTGGTACAAGAGATCTTATTTTGCCGCTTTTCGTAGTAGAAGGGTTCAATCAATGTCAACCCATAGAATCTATGCCTGGTGTAAATAGACTATCAATCGATCGCATACTAGAGGAGGTGGTGGAAGTAGAATCGTTAGGTATTTCAGCGATTGCTCTATTTCCAATGATTGAAAGATCAAAAAAAACCCCTATGGCAGAGGAATCACACAACGAAAATGGACTTATTCAGACCGCGATTCGCAAGCTGAAAGCTAACACACCGAATGTCCTAATCATTGCAGATGTCGCTCTGGATCCATACACTTCCCATGGTCATGACGGTATCTTAGATAAACGCAGCGGTAACGTATTGAACGATGCCACAAACGAAATTTTAGTGAAACAAGCTCTTTCGCTCGCCCACGCAGGTGCAGATATTATTGCTCCGTCAGATATGATGGATGGCCGAGTTAGAATCATTCGAGAAAAATTCGAAAAAGAAGGATTAGTAAATACTAAAATAATGGCCTATGCAGCCAAGTATGCCTCTGCTTACTATGGTCCCTTTAGAGATGCGATTGGCTCCACTCCAAGTCTCGAAAAAATTGACAAGAACAGCTATCAAATGGATTATAGAAACCTGAAAGAAGCGCTTTACGAATGCTCTCTAGATCTATCGGAGGGCGCGGATATGCTACTCATAAAACCGGGAATGCCCTATCTTGATGTGCTGAAAAGTGTTGTTGATGAATTTGCAGTACCTACTTTCGCTTTTCAAGTCAGCGGCGAATACGCTATGCATTGTGCTGCTTGTGACAACAATTGGTTATCAAGAGAACAAATTATCTTGGAATCGCTCACATCATTTAAGCGTGCCGGAGCGGCTGGAATTCTGACTTATTTTGCGAAAGACGCCGCTCATTTATTATTGAAATCCATATAAATTGATTTCTCTAGGAAACGATTAGCTCCAGTAAAACGAGAAACCGACTCGCTACAACTTTATTTTGTCAAATAACAGTATCGAGACAAAATTATTAGCCAATCACTTTAATAGGGCTCTCCGGATGGACAATTGTGTCCAACTCTTGCTCAATATACTACCCTCTCTGAAGGGTAGCATACTAATAGTGGCAGATGAAAATTGGCGACACGTAAATTGGCACTCCATCAAGATACCAGAGCAAAGCCATATTCGAGTTTTCAGTAACCGGCTCGACATAGCACATGAGGTAGGTGCCTCAGGAATTGAATGTCTATTTTGCGACTTTGATTTTTCACAATTACCAGAAATCAGCCTAGACCACATAATTTTTCGCGTTTCAAAAGAAAAAGCAATAACAAAACACACTATAAATAACGCACAACGGTTGCTTAAAAGAGGTGCGTCCTTGCTACTTGCCGGCAAAAAGAAAGATGGGATTAAAACCTATGTAAAGTTCTCCCAAGAGCTGCTCTCGAGCACGTCGAAAGTTCAAAAATTCGGTATTAACTATTTCTCATCAATCGTTTCCAGAGGCATCATCAAAAACGAAGCTCAAACAGACAATTACTCTCATATGAGAAAGATAATGTATAAAGAGGGTAGTCAATTTTTTAGCAAACCAGGAATTTTTGGGTGGAATAAAATTGATCGAGGAAGCAAGTTTTTGTCCGATAATTTAGAAACTTTTTTTGAAACTTATGACTTTTTGCCGCGGACGCTTCTCGACCTTGGGTGCGGTTATGGCTATTTAGCATGCGAATCGAGGCGATTCAGTTTTTTAAACATTTTCGCAACGGATAACAATGCCGCAGCAATCGCTGCATGTAAACTTAACTTCAACCACTATGGCCTAAATGCAGCTAATGTATTAGCAACAGACGCAGGACAAAAAATAGTAGGGAACTTCGATGTTATTCTGTGTAATCCGCCGATTCATGCAGGCTTTCGAGTCGACTCAGCACTAATTCTAAAGTTTTTAAATAGCACTCAGCATCTTATAACAAAAACTGGAAAAGCACTTTTTGTAGTTGATGTTTGCACTCCCCTTGAGCTTCTCGCAAAGAATAATTTTTCGCGCATTCATACACTAAATAAAAATAATCAATTCAAACTAATATCACTGAGTCATTGAAAGGAAAATAGTAAGTGGTTACTAAAATTGGTTCTTGCTGGAAAAGCACCAACTTAAGTTGCACATAACTTGACACGTATCTGATCAAGTTTTAAAACGCTCTCCCATTGATTCCGAAGTGAAGAAACTTCTCACGCAAAACAGGTACAAAATCCAAACTGAACAAACCAAGGTTACGACCTAACCTTAAAATAAAATTCTTAGATGAGAATAATGGTTGAAGATTGCCCGTAAACGCTGCAATAAGTTGCTGCTCATGTAATCGATCTTTTCGGTACTGATCCAGCATAGAGACAGATCCAAAGTCTCTATTGGCATTAGATGCAAGAGATACAGCTTCAGCCAGTTTCGCGGCATCTCTTAAGGACAAATTCAAACCTTGACCAGCCACAGGATGCAAATTATGTGCGACATTCCCCAACAATACAGACCGCGCGCGAATCATTTCTTCTGAAAAACTAGTTGTTATCACAAAGCTAGCCCGTGCGCTAACGTCTGTAAATATACCATTTCGATAACCAAACTGCGCTTGTAACTCATCTAAAAATAAACCATCTGTTGCTTTTTCAAGTCGCAACGCACACTCTGATGGTCTCGTCCAAACAAGAGAGGCTTTAAATTGACCCATACTTGTTGAAAGTGGCAACATCGCCACTACTCCCGATTGTGTAAAACGCTCATAAGCAATTCCCCTATGTTTCCTGTCAAGGGTAACATTTGCAATAATCGCTTTCTGTCCTAGGGCTTTTGACTTAATACAAAAACCAAGTTTTGAAGCTGTTTTAGAATATGCGCCATCAGATATCACCATTAGTTTAGCGATAATATCCGTCTTTGTGTTGCTGGTAACAAGTCTGACTCGATCCTTCTCTATTAATGCATCTATGATTTCTGTGGAGTACCAAATTTGAATATCCGATTGAGACAAGTTTTTTCTTAGGGTACTCCTTAGATATCTACCCTCAACAACGTATCCTAACGGATCAATATCATCAGGAGACCGATTTAAACGCGCGATCCCGGGGTGCCCTTTATCGCTTACATGGATAGATTCAATTGGTGTCGCAGACTTTTCCAAGACGGTCCAAAGACCCGCGATCTGCAGTATTTTTTTACTGTCTCTGGATAGTGCAATGCCTCTGATGTCCGAATCAGGTACCGCTATTTTGCCAGATGAAATAAGTTTGTTTGACTCTACAACCAAGATACTTAAATCTGGCTCCTTTTTTTTTAAAATAAGGGCAAAGCTTACACCCACTAAGCCAGCACCAACAATCACTACGTCAAAAGCGAAATCTCGTCCCATCAAACCACACCAGATATTATGATCTTATCATCAACTTCTCTATTTCAACACGGCACTTAGGGACATTGTCAGTCAAGCACTCACATCCGTTTCGCGTCAAAACCACATTGTCTTCGATGCGCACACCAATACCCCTCCATTTTTCTGCCACACTCAAGTTATCTGGGGAGATGTATATTCCTGGCTCAACAGTTACTACCATTCCCGCCTCATAATCCCGCCAAATCTGGTCGAGTCTATAATCTCCGACATCATGCACATCCATCCCTAACCAGTGGCCAGATTGGTGCATATAAAAATCACGATAAGAACCACTTTCAATTAAATCACTAACATCTCCTGAGAGAATCCCCAAATCGACTAAACCCTGTGTAATCGTTTTAATGGTCACATCATTCGCTGTGTTGTATGGTTTACCGGGTGCTAATGCTCTTATGGCCTCAGTTTGAGCCTCCAAAACAATATCGTATATTGATGCTTGAGATTCGGTAAACCGTCCATTAACGGGAAATGTTCTGGTAATATCAGCGCAATAATCACGATATTCGCAACCAGCATCAACAAGAACCAAATCCCCATCTAATAATAAATCTTGGTTTTTTATGTAATGTAGGACGCAAGCATTCTTTCCACCACCGACAATCGTCGTGTAAGCAGGAGACGTCGCTCCCTGATAAAGAAATTCATGCTCAATTTCAGCCTGCAGTTGGTACTCATACATACCTGGCCTAGCGACCCGCATAGCACGCCTATGCGCACTTGCTGAAATAGCTGAGGCATTCTTAATCAGGTTCAACTCAATAGAAGTTTTGATAAGCCGCATCTCATTAACAAAGTGGTCAATATCAATAAATTCGCCCGGTGGCATCGCTCCTTTCCGCCTTCGCGCCCTGATATCATTTACCCACCCCATTAATCGATTATCAAATTCAGTATCTTTACCAATTCCATAATACACTCGATCGCGACCCTCTAACATTCCCGGTAGAATGTCGTCGATATCGGTAATCGGGAATGCATCATCTGCTTCAAAATAATCGCAAGCACCCTCAGGTCCGTTTAGTGAGCCGTCCCAAATTTCGCGCGATCGATCCTTTTCCTGACAAAATAAAATGAATTGACCTTGTTTTCTATCGGGTATGAGCACCAAAACGGAGTGAGGTTCAGGAAAACCACTCAAATAACTAAATGTAGTATCCTGTTTATAAGCGTAAAAGGTATCCTTTGAGCGCACCCGCTTGGGGCCACTAACAACAATTGCAATGCTACTTGGCTCCATCATATTAATGAGGCCCGACCGTCTACTTGCATACTCTTTTTTCGTAATCACACTATTCTCACTACTTCCACAAAAAAATCGTCATGACCAATGCTCTCAATCGCTCTGATGTAAGTCAGAGTAAATAACTTGAACCAAGATTCTAACGTGTTCAAGAAGGTACTCAAAGTCACCTTCACCGCCGACCTCTGTATCCAACGAGACATTTGTGACCTCTACAAGGTCTTTCAAAGCTTCAACTGTGTCTTCAGTCGTCTCAAATTGACTGTCCCAAATCTCAGTAAGTCCGGATAAGAAATGCTTGCACCAATTTGCTAACTCATTTAACTTAGCATTTAGAGGCTTATGATCGCTAGGTAAAAGAGGATGAAAACCGTAATTAATGTCTCTCAAATCATTATTCACAACATCTTGATATCCGTAAAGACACTCTCTTAAGATATCTCTTTGCTCTGAGGATAAAAGCAGCCACTTTTCTAACTTCCTAAAAACTTGCGACTCATCAATTCCCCTCCTAATCAATAGCCCACATACAAAACCATGGAACATACTTGGCGTCACATCTACATTCAAATCGAGGAATAGCGCTTGAAGACTGTCAAAGGTTACTATGTCAGTTGAATATGCCATGCTGAGGATGATATCACTCAGAGATTTTCATAGTACAATAGTTTAGCACAAGCAAATAATTGACCATAATGACCGCAATGAATATAGTGAGAAAAGACGTAAGAAGTTTCGAATAATTAGGCCTTGTAATGAATAAACTTGAAAATTTTGAAGAAAAGTTAGATAGATTAATAGAATTATGTCAGCAACTTAAAGCTGAAAATAAGTCATTACGTGAACGCGAGGCAGGTCTAGTGGGAGAAAGGGGACAGCTCTTAGAAAAAAACGAATTAGCTAGACAAAAGATACAAACGATGATCAATCGCCTAAAAAATATGAGTGCCGAGTAGTAATGGAAAATATTTCGTTAAAAGTAAGAATTTTGGACAAAGACTATCAGGTTAACTGTCTTCCGAAGGAACGTGAGGCTTTGGAAGCCTCGGCCAAACTATTGAATCAAAAAATGGAAGAGATCCGAAATCGGTCCAACATAATTGGGCTAGAGCGAATAGCTGTAATGGCTGCGCTTAATTTAAGTCATGATTTAATAAGAACTCGGGACTCTGCCGAACAAAATGCCGAAGCATCGCAACGACTAGCATCGGTTGATAGTAAGCTTGAATCGATACTTTTTGAATTTGATGCCTCAACGTAGATGTTTTTTTAAAAGCTCTGATATAATAGCATTCCTGGAGTGTGCGCCAGCCGAGAAGTCCCTGAGCCGATAATTTTGTTATGGCTTCTCTTTGTCAAAGCTGTTGAGCAATTCCGTGCGTCGGAAAGCCTGATGCGATGCGAGGGTCGCCGACTTGAACCTTTCGGTTCAAGGCCACGTCGGCAGCGGCACTCTGGGTCTTGAAACGAGGAATGACTTTTTGACGCTAATAAGCAGGCGCAAAAATTTACGGGCCAGACGAAGAAATCTTTCTCCTAACTGTCAGGCTGTTGCCGCCTCAAATGTTGCAAGAATTCTCTCAGAACAACCAATTTTTCAAAAATCTCACCACATTGCGGCATATTTCGCTCGCGACGGCGAGGTTGATTTGCAAGTTCTCATAAAACAAAAAGCGAACCGTCACAAACAATGGTTTATGCCTGTTTTAAAGGTCAATAAAAAGTCTCTTGGATTTAGTCGCTACGACAAAAATAGTTGTTTATATTTAAATCAATATGGCATCTTAGAACCTATTAACCCCGCAAACCAAATTTTAGAAGCTGTCGATTTGGATCTAATTCTCTTGCCGCTTGTAGGTTTTGATCGCCAAGGCAATCGCCTTGGAATGGGAGGTGGTTATTATGACAGAGCCCTAGCAAACTGCTCGTTAAAAAGCAATCATGGCCCAACACTACTTGGAATAGCCCATAGTTGTCAGGAATGTCAACATATTGACGTGAAACCTTGGGATATACGTCTACACATGGTGATCACAGGATCGGAAGTTATATGCGTAAAACAAAAATAATATGTACCATTGGGCCTGCCTCTCACTCTTTTAAAATGCTGAAGAAATTAGCCAAAGCAGGAATGAATATTGCGAGGCTTAACATGTCTCACGGTACCCATGACTCACATGCAGAAGTGATAAAATCAATTCAGAAACTAAATACAACCCTAGAACAACCAATCGCAGTAATGCTTGACACTCAAGGCCCTGAAATCCGAACAGGAAACCGCACTAATGACCTCCATCTCAAAACGGGTGATCTAGTATCTATTGTTGTGCGCGGCAGTGAGGACGTTGAGTCGACATCCATCCTTGTTAACTATGAAGATTTAGTGAAAGATATGGACACGGGGGACATTATTACCGTTGACAACGGATTAATAAATCTAAAAGTTCTGAGTAAAGAGACGAAATCAATGCGTTGTGAGGTAATCGACGGTGGACTTCTTAAAAGTAAACGTCATGTAAATCTTCCGGGAATTCGCGTCAATCTCCCCGCAATTACTGACAAAGACCGACGCGATATCGAATTTGCCATAACTCAGAATGTCGATTTTATAGCATTATCATTTGTTCGAAAGGCGAGCGACGTCACGGAGCTTCGATCACTTTTAGGTAGTAAGTCAAAGGATATAAAAGTTATAGCAAAACTCGAGGATCAAGAAGGAATTACGAATATGGTAGAAATCACCGAAAATGCGGACGGCATTATGGTTGCAAGAGGTGATTTGGGCGCAGAAATCAGGCTTGAAGTGCTTCCTCGAATTCAACGCCGAATTATCCGCACCTGTGCAGAAATGGGCAAACGTGTGATTGTAGCGACGCATATGCTTGAATCAATGATTGAAAACCCTATTCCCACGAGAGCCGAAGTAACTGATGTGGCAAACGCAGTATACGAGGAAGTGGACGCCATTATGCTATCTGGAGAAACAACCGTCGGGAAATTTCCTATTCGTTGTGTAGAAATTCTAAATAGAATTGCGTGCTCAACAGAAAGTAGCCGGGGGCTTTATTTTACAGATAAACTGATGCTTCAGAACGAAAAACAACACATAGCATATGCAGCTGTGCAACTAGCGGAATCAATTCAAGCAGCAGCAATTCTTGTTCCAACTCGTCTGGGACGAATGGCAAATTGGGTCACTAACTGTCATCCACAAGAGCCGATAATTTGTGCGTTTACCAATAATAGTAGAATCGCTCGTCAACTAGTGTTAAATCGAAATGTACTGAGTTACTTGATCGATTTTGACAAAAATCCTGAGTTAACACTTGCTAAAGCCGCGCAAATAATGCTCTCAAGCGGGATATTTTCTTTAAATCAGAGGATCGTTGTTATTTCTGATACATTAGCTGGCAAAGGATTTGAAGCCATACAGATAAGAAAAGTTGGTGATTTAGTGTGAATTGAGGGTGATCGAACGTAAAGTTGTTTCAGTCTAAATTACCTAAAAACAACTTGTAACAATTATTGTGTGTTTCAACAACATATCGATATTGCAAACTATCTAGGAATACTCTAACTTCTTCTCGTTGATTATCCAATGCCTGAAAAGCTACCAACACCCTGCCAAAGGCAGAGCCATGATTCCTGTAATGAAACAATGAAATATTCCAACGATCGCCCAATATATTCAAGAAGTTGATTAATGCCCCGGGGCGCTCGGGAAAGTCAAATCGATACACTTGCTCTTCGGATATCTTTGGCGCTCTTCCACCAACCATGTGTCTTATATGTAGCTTAGCCATCTCATTATCCGTCATGTCTTCGACACAATAATTTTGTGATAACAAATCCTGAATGAGTTCAAGGCGGTCGACATCGCCTGCAACCTGGACACCAACAAAAATTTGCGCCGCTTTACTGCTGCTGTACCGATAGTTAAACTCAGTGACGTTCCGCGATTTTAATGATTGACAGAAATTTTTGAAACTTCCGGGTTCCTCATTAATCGTTACCGCAAGAATTGCCTCCCTTCTCTCGCCTGTTTGTGTCCTTTCAGAGATGTATCGAAGGCGATCGAAATCAATATTCGCTCCACACTGCACCGCGAGTAAAGTTTCATCCAAACCACCTTTTTCTGATATATATTTTTTAAGTCCTGCTAGGCCGATCGCTCCCGAGGGCTCGCAGATAGCGCGAGTATCAATAAAAGTATCTTTTATTGCCGCGCAGATCTCATCAGTTGTCACAGCGATCACCTCATGGACAAGGTCTTTTAGTATATCCCAAGTGTAGCTTCCAATTTCAGCTACAGCAGTACCGTCAGCAAAAATGCCTACCTCTGGCAGGCGGACAGGCCTGCCAGCCTCCATGGCAGCCGCTAGACAGGCAGCATCATCAGACTCAACTGCAATGATTTTGGTTTCCGGTCTCATGGCCGACAAATATGCTGCTATCCCTGCGCATAAGCCGCCTCCACCAACGGCGATAAAAATCGCATCCAAAGGCTGAGCTATCTGTCTATGTATCTCCATCCCAATGGTGCCTTGTCCTACAATCACATCACGATCGTTGAAAGGATGGACAAACACAAATTTCTCTTTTTCTGCAATCTGATCTGCATGCGCTGCTGCAGAATTATAATCATCTCCAAAAAGAACGACCTCCGCTCCATAAGCTTGCACTGCATCCACCTTGATTCGTGGAGTAGTAACTGGCATGACTATGGTTGCATGAATTTTTAATTTTTTGGCTGAAATAGCAACGCCTTGAGCATGGTTACCTGCAGATGCAGCAATTACACCTTTCGAAATTTGCTCTCGAGTGAGGTTCTTTAATTTATTGTAAGCGCCTCGCACTTTGAAAGAAAAAACAGGTTGAAGATCTTCACGCTTTAGTAAAATTTTGTTTCTCAACCGGTGTGATAAAATCTGTGCTGAAGACACAGGCGTCTCTATTGCTAAATCATATATTTCAGCTTTATGTATAGCGCTAACATAATCAAACGACATGTTTTTTTAACCCTTAAGAATCAAAGCACCGTCAGTGTAACTCAATTATTAGTCCATCCAGCCAAAATATTGGCTTCTGTACTCAGTAAAAAGTCATGTATGATCCTGTAAACCGATCGAACACGAGTAGTACTATCTGATGAGCACCCAAGATGAATTAAAGAAAGCTGCTGCTGCTGCTGCGATAGAATTCACTATGAGTCGGGTTTGTAAATCGAGCATTATTGGAATCGGAACTGGTTCCACAGCCAATTTCTTCATCGATTTGCTGGCTGAGTGTCATCACAACTTTCTCGGCACTGTTGCAAGCTCCCATATATCTGAGGACCGGCTTCGAACCAACGGCATAAAAGTTCTTGACCCCAATGATATATCAGAACTAAGAGTCTATGTTGATGGCGCTGATGAAATTAATAGTGACCTTGAACTAATCAAGGGAGGCGGTGGCGCACTTACTCGAGAAAAAATCATTTGTGCAATGGCTCAAGAATTCCTTTGTATTGCAGACAATTCTAAATGTGTTAAGAGCCTTGGTAAATTTCCGCTTCCGGTAGAGGTTATTCCAATTGCTCGTAACAAAGTCGCCCGCGAGTTAATTCGCTTAGGCGCTAATCCGAAGTGGCGTCGAGAATTTATAACAGACAATGGTAATGAAATAATTGATGCTCATGGTTTATGGCCAATAGAGAGTCCGAAAGCTTTAGAAGCTGAAATAAATCAAATTTCAGGAGTTGTTACGAATGGTATTTTCGCAAAAAATAGTCCTAACACGGTGTTAATTTCTTCACCAAATCAAATCACAACTCATGTTAGACAAGAAAATATCTCGAAATTATTGTTGTAATCTAGGTGCTTTCTAACCCTGAGATAATAGTTCCCTCAAATCAATTAATGCGGCATTAGCTCGACTTATGTAAGAAGCCATTACCAAAGAGTGGTTCGCAAACATCCCATAACCACTGCCGTTCAAAATTATTGGGGCGTTTACGATTTGAAGACTACTCTCTAATTCATAAATAATCTGTTGCAAACTGGCCCGAGCCCTCTTTTTTTCTAAAATATCACCAAAGTCGACATTAACTGCCCTCAAAAAATGAACCAGTGCCCACGCCGTCCCCCTCGCTTCATAAAAAACGTTGTCTATTAGTAACCAAGGAGTTCTGACATGTCGGCGCACATTTTCTGAGCTCGTCTCTATATCTGTATCTGGTAACCCAGCAATTCGGTGTTTTCCAACGCTCGATGATAATCGCTGTGATACGCTTCCAAGCCGGGTCTCTACAGTCACCAACCAGTACCGAAGGTTATCTGCTCGGGGGAAAAATTCCGCCGCAGGTGATCTCTTACCATTTAATCTCTCCATGTAACTGATCAGAAATTCTTGCCCCTCAGCATATTCACTTTCAGGCCATGGTACTGCCCAACTTAGATGGTCAACATTAAAACGTGGCTCCGCAAATGAAAGATCAGGATCCTCACTAGATTGAGACTGTGAACGACTAAAGGATTCACGCAAAGCCTTAGATAGGTCTCTCACTTGAACTAATACACCGAATTCCCAACTAGGTATATTGTCAAGACAAACGCTGGGGGGAAGAACATCATTGCTCAAATAACCTCCGGGTTTTTTTAGTAATACATCCACCACTTCGATGAGGGTAGCGACAATCCTTTGTCCACTTATATTCTCGCTTTCATTGTAACTAGTTGCGATGAAATCAGGCTCACTACTCCATCGAAATGAGAAAAAAACCAGTACAAAAAGAATTAAAGCGCCCACAATTCCCGTAGGATTAATGAACCCAGATATTTCCCCAGCGGCTTTTATGCGTTTCATCACACAATGACACATCGTCAAAAATTTTTGAAAAAAGTTCATTTACTCTTACCTCAATTGAACTTTCGCAGCAAGACAACATGAAAAATGCCGCTCACCTCAGTAATCAATATTAAATCGAGCTCTCACATAACCGCTACTTATGTTCACCACGAAAACAAAAATAAAGCATATGTTTTCAAGCGAGAAAACTACGCTTTGGAGCCGAAATAAAAATTTTCTTGACCTAAAGTACTCACTTCAGGCCATATTAGGCGATTAATTGCAAAAGTCTGCTGCATGTTGACATTATATCCATACATCAGTCGAACCGACCACGAAAAGCTCAAAGCAAATAAACCAAAACTTTGCTGCTAGTAGCCCTTTACTTTGATCTAGATATTCGTATTAAAGCATTAACAACGATTAATATTCGATGAATATTATGCATTGCCAGAGAACATAAAGATAATAGTAATAAGAACATAATTAGGATTCACATAAGCATTTGTAAAGACAAAGTATCGATCCCCCCAAAATTTTTTAAACTAAACAGTTGTTTTTTAACTTCAGTTGACTACATGTAACAACCCAGCAATACTCCCTGCCCGTAACAGATATGGACCAAAGCTCGTCAATGACACCAACATTTCATACATCAGCGGTTTGCAGCAAAAAGCCTGTTAAAAATTCTGGTTTTGAAAACCTACTGATTGGTTTACTGTGAGGAGGCACTCCACTATAAATATCCAAATTTATAATAGGGTTTCTTTGAAGATAATCTTGCTCTTTTTGAGTTTTCTTGTCTTCGCGTCTGATGGTTTTGCACAGTTTAATGCGGGAGACCAAAACAAAGGGACTCCAAGACTTGTGGACAGCAAGTTTTTGCCAGTAGAAGACGCGTTCATTTTGTCCCACAGAATTGAAGAGACTAGAATTGTGTTCCACTGGTCAATCGCGCCCGATTACTATCTTTATCAAAATGGATTTAAGTTTAAGTACCATAATCTAGATGACTTTGAAAGCAATATACAATATCCAGCCGGAACAGAGAAATGGGATGACTACTTTGAAAAAGATCTGACAGTTTACTACGACGACGTTTCAATAAACGTATCTTTGTTACAGGACGCAAAAACGCAGCTGATAGAAGTACATTGGCAAGGGTGTGCCGATGCGGGGCTCTGCTATCCACCCCAAAGCTCGCAATTTGAGGTAGATACCCTGACAGGAACTTTAACTCCCCATGAATCAAACGTTAATGACGTTACAACATCGTCAGCATCTATTTCAGTGGTCTTCGCCATACTCATCGCAGTTCTTGGAGGCATACTCCTCAACCTGATGCCATGTGTATTCCCTGTGCTTTCCATAAAAGCATTTGAACTGTTGAAAAATCAAGATTCCTTGAGATCAAATAAAGCACACGGTTTTATTTATAGCTTCGGCGTTATACTAAGCTTTGTTGTTTTTGCCAGCGTCATGCTCTTGCTTCGAGCAAGTGGGGAAGCCATTGGCTGGGGATTTCAATTACAATCGCCCATTTTTGTGACTGGTCTAGTTTTTTTGTTTTTCATTATGGCTCTCTCCTTTGCAGGCTTCATTGAGATTGGTTCCCGCCTGACGTTTTTAGGTCAAAGCAGCATTGAAGGAACGAGCTATCGATCATCATTCATGACCGGAGTTCTTGCAACTACTGTCGCTAGTCCCTGCACAGCACCTTTTATGGGACCCGCTCTGGGTTTTGCGATTACACAAACTACACCCGTAGCTTTACTAATTTTTGGATTTTTAGGTCTAGGAATGTCCTTGCCTCTTTTGGTTCTTTCTTGGTTTCCATCAGTTTACAAAATATTCCCCAAACCTGGTGCATGGATGCACCTGATAAAGCAATTATTAGCAATACCTCTTATTTTAACTACAATTTGGTTATTATGGATTGTCGGGCGCCAAACTAATATTGATGTGGTGGCCTCGATTCTCGTTGGTATTACATCGCTATCTGTAGGTGTTTGGTTTTTAAAAACAACTTTGCGTCAAAATATTTGGTGTAAACCAATCGCTTGCTGCTGTCTAGTCGTGGCGGCTCTGGTACCCTTTAATGTTTTAACTCAACAAAAAACTGATCCTAAATGGGAAAAGTACAGCGCCGAAAAACTACGGTATTTAAAATCTATCAAGAAACCGGTTTTCATTAATGTGAGCGCTGATTGGTGTATCACTTGCTTGCTAAACGAACAGTTGGTGTTAGATTCGGAGACCTTTTATTCGACTCTCAAGGACAACAACATCACGTATCTAAAGGCTGATTGGACAAACCATGATGTCGAAATTACAAATTTTCTAAATACTTACGAACGTACGGGAGTTCCACTTTATGTATACTTTCCCGGAGATGGTGAAAAAGAACAAATTCTAGATCAAATATTGTCACCAACTGAAATCACGACAATCCTTACGAAAAGAACCATGTCTCAGAAAAGAAAAAGTTTCAATTGAAATTAAGTTAAAATACCTTAGTCTGGTGCATGAAATTCACCAAAAATTACAATATATTCGTAGAAAATCTTCGATCATATGCCTATAATTCACTAACATGCGTGCAGTAGTAAAAAAATCGGTATCGAAGGGAGTCCTGATATGGCCAAAATCTTACTCTTAAATGGTCCAAACCTTAATCTTTTAGGATCGCGAGAGCCCAGCCATTATGGAGCTGATTCTCTCAATAATATTGCTGAATGTCTTGCAACCAAAGCAACCGAGGCGGGCCATAGTCTAACCCATTTGCAGAGTAACGCTGAACATACATTATTGGATAGGATTCAATCTGCGCCTATTAATGGCATTAGCTTTATCATCATGAATCCAGCCGCATTTACGCATACAAGTATAGCTCTTCGAGATGCAATGATTGCCGTTAACATTCCGTTCATTGAAGTCCACTTATCAAATATTGCAACGCGTGAGGTATTTAGACAAAAATCTTACTTCTCTGATATTGCACTTGGCGTGGTAAGTGGTTTCGGCTCACTTAGCTATCATTTGGCCATGTATGCGGCTATTGAAGAATTGCGTCGAACTCAAATCTGAGAGGAATATTATGGATATCCGTAAGGTTAAAAAACTTATCGAGTTGCTTCAAGAATCAAATCTCAGCGAACTCGAAGTTACAGAGGGTGAAGACTCTGTGCGTATAAGTCGCAACACGTCGGTAGATTCGACAATAATTACTCAACAGACCTCGCCCGTGATACCCGCTTTCAGTGCTCCCCCACAAGAATCGCCACAAATAATAGAAGAAGAAGCTAACTACATCCGTTCGCCGATGGTAGGAAGTTTTTACTCTGCGCCAGCGCCGGGAGCGCCTCCGTTTGTTTCAATTGGTAAATCTGTTATTAAAGGAAGTGTTGTCTGCATTGTAGAGGCAATGAAAATGATGAATCAGATCGAATGTGATAGAGAGGGAACGGTACTCGATATTTTAGTGGAAGACGGAGATCCGGTGGAGTTTGATCAGCCTCTTTTTAAAATTGTTTAAATAAATTACTGGAGCACAGGTGTTAGAAAAAGTTTTAATTGCCAACCGCGGAGAAATTGCGCTAAGAATCCTTCGCGCTTGTAAGGAGCTACGCATTAAAACTGTGGCCGTCCACTCAAAAATAGATGCAGCACTCAAGCACGTCAAACTTGCGGACGAGGCAATCTGTATTGGACCAAATTCCTCAGCTCAGAGCTATTTGAATATTCCAGCAATCATTAGCGCAATGGAAATCACTAATGCGAGCGCAGTTCATCCGGGCTATGGTTTTCTTGCGGAGAGTGCCGATTTCGCTGAAAGGGTTGAAAATAGTGGCTTCGTTTTCATTGGTCCCACAGCAAATGTAACCCGCATGATGGGAGACAAAGTGTCCGCCATTCAGGCAATGAAAAAAGCCGGAGTACCAACCGTTCCCGGCTCGGATGGCTCCATCGATGATGACTTTGAAAAAACCAGTGCTATTGCAGAAAAGATCGGCTATCCAGTAATCATTAAGGCGGCAGCTGGTGGTGGTGGCAAAGGCATGAGAGTCGCCCAAAATACTCCTCAATTGAAAACTGCTCTCTCACTGACCAGCAAAGAGGCCAAGCAAGCCTTTGGTAACGACACACTCTACATTGAAAAGTTTCTAAATAATCCACGACATATTGAAGTGCAAATTCTGGCCGATGGACAAGGTGGTGTAGTTCATCTAGGCGATCGAGATTGTTCTTTACAACGAAGGCATCAAAAAATACTCGAAGAGGCACCGGCACCTGGGATTCCTGAGGAATTGCGTAATCAGCTACATAAAAAGTGCGTAAACGCATGTGTTCAAATCGGTTATCGGGGCGCAGGAACTTTTGAGTTTTTATATCAGGACAATGAGTTCTTTTTTATTGAAATGAACACCCGAATTCAAGTTGAGCATCCCGTCTCAGAGATGATAACGGGCATCGACTTAGTGAAACAGCAGCTTCTTATTGCTAGTGGTCATCCCCTTAAGTTAAAGCAGAAGGATATAGTATTCCGAGGACACGCATTTGAATGTCGAATTAATGCAGAGCACCCTGAGACATTTGCTCCACAACCCGGAGTTATAAAGGCTTACCATGCGCCGGGAGGCAATGGAGTCCGCGTTGATTCACATATATACAATGGTTATAGCGTGCCGCCATACTACGATTCTTTGATCGGAAAAGTCATTACTTATGGTAGTGACCGCACGTCGGCTCTTGCGAGAATGACAACTGCGCTAGACGAGATGCTCATAGACGGGATAGAAACAAATATACCACTTCATGCTGACTTAGTTCGTGACCTAAATTTCGCTTCCGGCGGAGTTAGCATTCACTATTTAGAGGAAAAATTGCTGGGAAACTAGACCTCGAACAATGGCATGGATTCAAGCAAAATTCACTTGTAAAGAGAAAGATTTGGAACTAGTAGAAGAAGTACTCACTGCTTTTAAAGTTCTATCGATTACCATAAAAGACGCTGGCGACCAACCAATCCTTGATCAGATTTCAGGAGAGAGGCTCCTGTGGGATATTTGTCGCATCGAGGGTTTATTTACCAGCAAAGTAAATCAAGAGTTAGTCGCCAGACATCTAACGACAAAGGTTTCAAAACTGAGTATTTCATGGGAACTCCTTCAAGAGGAAGACTGGATCAATAGTTGGAAAAGGGAAGCCCAGCCATTTTGCTGTGGTGACTCCTTGTGGATTTACCCCAGCTGGTCAACCATAAGAAATGTTTCTTGTCCCCATATCATCATCGACCCTGGGTTAGCTTTTGGAACAGGCGGTCATCCGACAACATTAATGTGTCTACAATGGCTGGAGAAGCAGAATTTATTTGGTAAGACGATTATAGATTATGGCTGTGGTTCCGGTATTCTAGGTATATCAGCAATTGTATTGGGTGCACACAAAGTGATAGCCATAGACAATGATCCTTTAGCTATTTCCGCAACACGAGAGAATGCCGCAAAAAATGGCGTAACACAAAAACAACTTTTCTGCTACCCCCCGGAAATGCTATCCCAAGATATCGAAGGCGATATATTAATTGCAAATATATTAGCAAAACCTTTATATAAGTTAGCTTCTCGTTTTAAAAAACTAACAAAGTCTCGCGGGATACTGTGTCTCTCCGGCGTGCTAGACACTCAAATATCATATATCCAAAAAGGCTATGAGAATGAGTTCCAATTTAAAAAATCAATTATCACAGAAGACTGGGCGCTACTAGAGGGTAAAAAAAAACTATAGCGAGTAAAGTATATAAATATCTACATTGAAAAACTTGTTTGTTATTCGTGACTATTTTCAACACAACTATCAGGTTATCATAAAGTTTTTAAGCTACTGAATGCGGGTAAACAATTTGTATCATATCGGACCATATAAAATCGAGAGTAGGACAATACTTGCTCCGATGGCAGGAATTACAGATATGCCGTTTAGGCGACTATGTCGTGAGCTTGGAGCAGGTTTAACTGTCTCTGAGATGGTGGCTTCAGATCCGAGCACTTGGAACACTACCAAATCTATGAATCGAACAAAATTTGATAAGAACTTAAGCAAAAGCTCGCTAAACATAGTTCAAATAGCAGGTGCCGATCCAAAGCTCATGGCGGCTGCAGCTCAGTATAACGTGGACCACGGAGCTCATATCATAGATATTAATATGGGATGCCCCGCTAAAAAAGTCTGTCGTAGAGCGGCCGGTTCCTCCTTGCTGAAAGACATACCCCTAATCAAAAGCATTCTTAAAGCCGTTACAAAGTCGGTTAACGTGCCGGTAATGTTAAAAATTCGTACCGGTTGGGACTCTACTTCCCGAAACGCGATGCAAGTTGCAAAAATAGCGCAAGATATTGGAATCTCCGCGCTCGCAATACACGGTCGTACTCGGGCATGCCGCTTCGTTGGAGAAGTAGAATACCAATCAATTGCTGAGGTAGCATCCTCAATTGATATCCCAGTATTCGCTAATGGAGACATAACGACACCCCATGAGGCTGGGGCAGTTATTCGTTTTACAGGTGCTGCTGCGGTAATGATTGGCAGGGCTGCTCGAGGTAATCCGTGGATATTTAGCCAAATTGAGTATTTTTTTGAGCACAAAAAACTGATGGGACCCCCATCAAATACCGCTTTTGCGGAGGCCATATTGAAACATATGAAGTGGGTTCACCAATTTTATGGAGAGTCAACTGGGGTCAAAATTTTTCGTAAGCACCTCAATTGGTATCTCCCAGAATCCCCCGATTTCACTCGTATTTTTAATACTCTGACTACCACCAAAGAACAGAAACAGGCTTTGAGTAGTTACCTAGGTCATCATAATAACAAAAGAGAAAAAGCAGCCTAATGCCTGACTCAGATCAAGAAAAAAAGAATTATTCCTTACTGAGAGAGAGTGCATCTAAATCGATAGAACGCTATTTTGAGGATTTGGACGGTCAAGGTGCCGTAGATTTGTATGCGTTGGTGATGGCAGAAGTGGAGCCACCAATGTTGCTCGCTGTAATGAAGTATAATCGACAAAATCAAAGTAAATCGGCAAAAATGCTCGGTATAAACCGAGCGACTCTCCGCAAAAAGCTAAAATACTATAATCTGATTTGAGGGAGATAACCCATGGTCTCGGGTAAAAAAAAAATTAGCCGTGCACTGATAACTGTATCCGATAAGACGGGAATCCTAAAATTTGCGAGTTTACTCGTGGATTACGGAATACAACTACTTTCAACTGCGGGGACATTTAAACTTATAAGCGACGCAGGCATGCCTGTAATTGACGTCTCGGATTATACTGAGCTGCCAGAAATGATGGATGGACGCGTTAAAACATTGCATCCCCGAATTCATGGCGGAATCCTAGGTCGGCGTGGAACTGATGACGAAGTAATGACAAAATTTGGAATTACTCCAATAGACATGGTAGTAGTCAATCTTTACCCATTTTCTCAAGCAGTGGAGACAGACCATTGTTCAATAGATCACGCAATTGAAAATATTGATATTGGTGGCCCCGCATTGATACGAGCTGCAGCTAAAAATCATAATGATGTCGCCGTGGTGGTAGACGTAAGCGATTATGAGGAAATTACTGAGGAGTTAACACAAAATAATGGACATTTGTCATACCAGACACGCTATTCATTGATGACGAAAGCTTTTGCGCACACGACTGCCTATGACGGCATGATATCTAATCACTTCGCTGAACGTGACTTCAACAATGAGAAAATTCCGTTTAAAAGTACTTTCAGTTTCCAATATAAAATAAGACAAGGACTTCGATATGGGGAAAATCCCCATCAGGCAGCTGCATTTTATATTGCCGAAGATGCAAACGAATCGAGCATATCAGCTGCTCGCCAAATCCAGGGAAAGCAACTATCATTTAACAATATAGCAGACACCGACACAGCGCTTGAATGCGTGAAACAATTTGCTGAACCCGCATGCGTTATTGTAAAACATGCAAATCCGTGCGGCGTCGCTATCGCTGATAGTTTATATAATGCCTACAAGGCGGCTCACTCTACAGATCCTGAATCTGCTTATGGGGGAATAATAGCATTTAATAAAGAGTTAGATGAGATTACAGCGCAATCGATCATAGGAAATCAATTTCTAGAGGTTCTAATTGCGCCATCAATAACGTCTGAAGCGCTCAAAGTACTGAAAAACAAGGCAAATATAAGATGTCTACACTTTGCCGAAGCTAAACAGGCTCCTAAAATAGCATACGACTATAAAAAAGTGGGCGGAGGGTTGCTTGTTCAGGATTATGACTCTCATGTCCTGTCAGTCAAAGACATATCAGTAGTTACCGAGCGAGCGCCTACTGCAACCCAAATTCAAGACATGATTTTTACATGGAAGGTAGTAAAAATGGTAAAATCAAATGCGATAGTCTTCGCAAAGAATGGAAGGACACTCGGCATTGGAGCGGGGCAAATGAGCCGAGTTAATTCATCTCGCATTGCCCTCACCAAAGCTGAACAAGCTGGTCTTGAGGTGTCTGGAGCAGTAATGGCGTCGGATGCCTTTTTTCCTTTCCGAGACGGTATAGATAACGCTGCCAACGCAGGGGTTTCCTGCATCATTCAACCAGGAGGATCGAAGCGTGACGACGAAGTAATTTCAGCAGCAAATGAGCACAACATAGCGATGGTTTTCACAGCGATTCGACATTTCAGGCATTAAAAAACTGCCACAAACGCCTCCACTAGGCTGACTTGGTGTGCTCAAATGCAGCAAGAGCAAGTGCTCTGGAATTTTTCACATCCACAATCGGCCTAGGGTAATTGTCTCCCAATTTAATTCCAGCCGCATTAAGTGCCTCGGGAGAGGCCATCCAAGGCGCATGAATATCTTTATTTGAGAGACTTGAAAGTTGGGGAACGAAACGACGAATATATTTTCCTTCAGCATCAAATTTCTCACTCTGAGTAATGGGGTTAAAAATTCTGAAGAATGGTGCAGCATCGGTTCCGCAGCCTGCGACCCACTGCCAACCAGCACTATTGCTTGCAAGATCAGCGTCGACTAAACAATCCCAAAACCACCTCTGACCATAATGCCAATGAATCAATAAGTTTTTTACCAAGAAAGATCCAACCACCATTCGAACACGATTGTGCATGTACCCCGTCTCCCAAAGTTCTCTCATTCCGGCATCAATTAGTGGGAACCCCGTATTACCCTCTTCCCATGCTTTGAGATGAGAGACTTCCGAACGCCAAGGAAACTTATCAAATCGAGTCTGCAGGTTCTTCACGGGCAATTCCGGAAAATGGTACATCGTGTAATAAGAAAATTCTCGCCACCCTAGTTCACTCAAAAACATATCCAGGCTCTCCGCACTTTCAATCTTCTCCGAACTGTTTTTTGCCAAAAACCAAACCATATTTGGCGAAATCTGTCCAAATCGTAGGTAAGGAGATAGACGAGAAACCTTTGAATCGTGGGGGAAATTACGTCCTTCACGATAATCGGTTAACCGCTTCGACACAAAATCAGTAGCACACCTTAAAGCATTTTTTTCACCGATATCCCAGTGCTTCGATAACTTGAGGTGCCAATCAACATTTGGCAACAAATTTAGGTCCGTTAATGTACAGGCACCAAGTTTAAGGTCTGGAGCCGCATAACGGATGTCCTTTGGAATAGGGATAGGAGAACGGGGGGGTGGCATTGACAAACAGCCGCGTCGATAGTAAGGGGTGAATACTCGATAAGCCTCCCCATTCTTTTTAAGAACTTGCCAAGGCTCCCAAAGTAAGCTGCCATTGGCAGTTAAAACTTCAATTCCATTATCTATTAATCGTTGTTTTAATTTTGTATCTCTATTGATTCGCCATGGCTCATAACAGCGATTCCAGCATACACCATGGGCATTATATGCCTTCGCAAGTTTTGGTAAAAGTGTGAGGGCATCACCAGCGTAGAATCTGAGTAATCCGCCCAAAGATTCATCTAAGTCCCTCAGAGCGAAATTCAGCCACCAGCGACTCGCACCACCTAGCTTATGTATTCCTGAATTGACATCATCCAGAATATAAATGGGTATAATGAAGCCTCGCTGACAGGCTTCAGCAAAAGCAGGGTTATCTAAGATCCGTAAGTCTTGACGAAACCAAAAAATTACATGCGCTCGTGATGAATTCCCCATAGTTTCTTCCTCTCATTTCCAAAACATATGCACTTTCTGATGTCACTTATACGTCGCTGACTCCTCATTATTTCAAAATCTTTTATGAAAATTAACAGTTTATTTAGTTCAATAATTCTACCAGCCCCTATCACACTGAAATTATTTACTCTGATATACTTTTATGCGTAACCGGTGAGAGAGAATTCATGAAAGTTTTGATAGTAGGTGCGGGTGGCAGAGAGCACGCATTAGCGTGGAAGATCGTTCAAAGCCCGTTGGTTGAACACGTATACGTGGCACCAGGAAATGCTGGTACGGCGCAAGAAGATTGCGTCGAGAATATCGATATTAGATCAGATGACCTTACCAAGCTAGCCGATTTCGCTCAGCTTAAAAATATTGGGCTTACCATCGTTGGGCCGGAAAAACCGCTTGTTGACGGCATTGTTGATTTATTTTTAAGCCGCAATCTTAAGATTTTTGGACCGACGCAAGCGGCCTCACAGCTCGAGGGGTCAAAAGAATTTTCAAAAGCATTTTTAGTGCGAAATCAAATTCCCACAGCAAAGTACGAAAGTTTCTCAAGCGCAGAAAAAGCCATCCAGTATATTCAAGAAAATGGTACCCCCATCGTGATAAAAGCTAACGGACTTGCCGCTGGCAAAGGCGTAGTCATCGCCGATAACATGCTTGAGGCGAAAGAGGCTATCAACGACATGTTGGAGAGGAAAAGATTCGGAGAAGCCTCTCGTAAAATTGTTATAGAGGAGTTTTTAGAAGGTGAGGAGGCGAGTTTTATAGTAATGGTAGACGGAAAAAATATTTTGCCAATGGCTACAAGCCAAGACTATAAACGCGCTGGTGACGGCGATATCGGCCCTAACACTGGAGGTATGGGAGCCTGTTCGCCTGCAGCTGTAATAACTCCCGAATTACATCAACGAATCATCGACGAGATTATCTCACCGACTGTAAAGAAGATGGCCGACGAAGGTAATCCTTATTCTGGCTTTTTATATGCGGGTTTAATGATTTCAAAAACCGGAGCTCTCAACGTGGTTGAATTCAACTGTCGCTTTGGCGACCCCGAGGCACAACCCGTTCTCTTTCGGATGAAATCGGATCTAGCGGCTCACTGTTTAGCTGCCATTAATGGCCAACTACATAGAGAATCGGCAGATTGGGAAGCAAGAAATTCTGTCGGGGTTGTACTAGCGTCTAAAGGTTACCCCGAAAAATATAAGACAGGATCACAAGTGACAGGCATAAGCGGAGATCAGAAACAAACGGATAACGGATTAATTTTTCATGCGGGAACTACTTTAACAGACAACGTAATACGTACGAGTGGCGGTCGTGTTTTCTGTATAACTGCCTTAGGGAATAGCCAAGATGAAGCTCGTCTGAAAGCTTATGAGCTCCTCAAGCAGGTTGAATGTGACAACCTCTTCTGTCGGAAAGATATCGGTTTACGGAAAGACAAGGTACGTAAAAGCGTTACAGAAGTGTAAGCTGAATCTTTTCAAACGTTCCTCTAGCCCACCTTCTGAGCCTCCTTGTTCATGATAACTCCAGTTATCTGGCTTACTAGCCAGCAATGAATAGGAGATTCAAACGTTCTCTTATGCTGCAGAAGTACAAGTGTTATCGTCTGTTCGTGTGGAAGATCATCTGGAAAACCCTTTCTTACGATTGGATATGTATTTTCCTCGATTGTGTGTCCATATCGGGCAGCAACCATAAGGCAGTTACTCCTGCTTATCGTCTCCATGGCTGTCATAAATTGTTTTGTGACTAACGCCTTGGTGCGCTTTCTACCTAGCTTACGAAGTGTTTTGTCAAAACGCGCATCTGTGCGGGCACTCACCCTTTTCGCGATTAAAAGATAATATTGAACGAAAGGATACTCCAGAATTTCATCTAAACTAATAGAATGCTGCTCCGCCAAAGGATGGCCCTCTCTCATCCAAATGGACGGACTATAGTTAACTAAATGAGTGGCCTCAATATCCATTCCGAGGGGTTTATCAATGTCAATGGCAAAATCAAGAATCCCCTCCGCAAGCTCTCGCTCTACTGAATCAGTATCGCTTGACACAGATAAGACCACTCCTGGGGCGACTACACTGAGTGACTCAATTAAGCGAGATACGAGAGAAATCGCAAAAAATTCTGGAACCGCTATTGTGATCTCCCCTACATGCGACGCTGGATCGAATACACCGACACTTATCATCGCTAAAATACCATCAAGCATCGCAGGTAAGCGAAGCTGTAAATCTTGTGCCTTTGGCGTTGCGACCAATTCATTCCCAGATCGCGTAAAAAGAGGATCGTCAAGTTGCTGCCTCAACCGCTGAAGTACTCGGCTCATAGCTGGCTGCGTTATGAACAACCTTTTTGCAGCTCTAGTTACACTACGCTCTTCGAGCAAAGCTTGAAGAGCGACTAACAAATTGAGATCTAAACGAGAAAGCTTTTGAAGATTCATTAGTCTGGACTCATGTATGACAAAAAAGCATGTTATTTTGTCAAAAGTATAACATTTTTATATATTGTATTGTTGCAAAAATTAGTATTTTATTGATATTTGCTATTTGAAATTCTGACTCTTACATAGTCGGATCCATAGCAACTTTTAATGTACAAATGTTTACTTCTTACGCTTAAGCTTTTTTGGCACAGGCTAGGTTCGAAACAACTCTTTGATTCTTGAACCGGGATCCGTAAAACGCATAAAAGCCTCACCAACTAAAAAAGCGTGCACATCATGCTCGCGCATGGATTCTACATTCTCCCGAGAATGAATGCCGCTCTCTGTAATCACCAAATAATTTTTAGGAATATGTGGCATCAATTCAAACGTAGTTTTCAATGTTGTCTCAAATGTATGGAGATTGCGATTATTAATGCCTATTAACGGATTGCGTAGCGTCAACGCTATATCAAGCTCTGCTTTGTCATGGACCTCTACCACAACATCCATATTTAAATTATTCGCCAATGCATAAAGATCCTCCAACGCCTCAGTCGACAAGATAGCTACAATCAACAAAATACAATCCGCCCCTAGAATTCTTGCCTCATAAACTTGATAAGGGTCGATAATAAAGTCTTTTCGCAATATAGGAAGGCGACAATGCGTCCGAACAGACTGCAAATATGTATCACTTCCTTTAAAAAAGGTTTCGTCGGTGAGTATTGACAAACATGCAGCGCCGCCATCTACATAACTCTGCGCTATTTCTATTGGGTCAAATTCTTCTCTGATCATACCAATACTCGGAGATGCGCGTTTAACCTCAGCAATGACGGCATCTCGACCTGATTGGATACAATCTTTCAAGGCAAAGTAAAATCCACGGATAGGAGGCGACTCATCAAGCTGCGCGACTAGCCTGTGCCGAGGGAATTCCGATTTTCGTGCTGCTATCTCAACTGATTTTTGATCAACGATCTTATTTAAAATTGTACTCATAGCAGCCATAAACTTAACCCCTCTTTTTTATTCGGCAAGTTAAATCAAGTGAAATAAACTTTAATGATTTTTAAGCCCTTGAGTAAAGTCAACGAGTTGTGCAATTTTTGCGCTTGCCAAACCACTTGCAATAGTTTCCTTCGCTAAGGCAACACCGTCCGCCATATTTTTAACCGTTCCGGAAACATACAACGCCGCCCCAGCATTGAGAGCTATAATATCCCCCGCAGATTTCGCATACTTATGCTCTTGCTCTCCAAAAGAGTCCATGATAATTTTCACAGATTCTTTCGGGCATTTTACAGAGAGTCCTTCCAAGCTTTCATGTTTCATACCAAATTCCTGTGGTTTTAAAATGTAGTTATAAGTTTTACCACCGTCAAATTCCACAACCTCAGTATCCTTAACTATACTTATTTCATCAAGACCATCTTCGGAATGCAGCACCATCACTCGTTGTGCACCCAACTCACCCAGCACTCTGGCTACTGGCACGCAGAGCTCTCTGGAATAGACACCGATTAATTGCCTTCTGCTTCCCGCAGGATTAGTCATCGGTCCAAGGATATTAAATATCGTCCTCAAGCCTAACGCCTTTCTCGCTACGGCCGCATGACGCATCGCAGGATGGTGCACAGGCGCAAACATAAATCCGATACCTACGTTTTCGACGCACAAACTTACTTGTTTCGGAGACAAGTTTATATTGACCCCTGCCTCTTCCAAAACATCAGCTGCACCGCTGTTACTTGTAACAGAGCGATTGCCATGCTTCGCAACCTTTACACCTGCTGCAGCAACTACGAAGCTAGTTGCCGTAGAAATATTGAATAAATTAGCTCTATCCCCTCCTGTGCCAACTATATCTACTACATCTAAACCACTCACATCTACTGGAACAACGAGTTCTCGCATTACCTGAACCGCGCCCTTTATTTCCTCAACAGTCTCATTTTTTACACGCAATCCCACTAAAAAAGCACCGATCTGAGCATCTTCGGCATTACCATTCATAATGTGTTGCATCACTCCTTTCATCTCATCTGAAGTTAAATCTTGGCCAATCACAATGCGCGCAATTGCCGTTTTGAGATCCATCACGAGTTCTCCAGGAAATTTTTTAATAGCGCATGGCCATGCTCTGTAAGAATCGACTCCGGATGAAACTGAACTCCCTGTACCGAGTAATCTCGATGCTTAAACGCCATAATTTCATCATCCTCTCCAGTTGAACATCTACTCCAAGCGGTGACCTTCAAACAACTGGGAAAAGTACGCCGATCTACCACTAAAGAATGGTAACGCGTCGCCAATATAGGCGTATCAAGTCCATCGAAAACGCCCTCTCCTGTATGGTAGATCAACGAAGTTTTTCCATGCATAACCTGTCTTGCTCTCACGACAGCACCTCCCATCGCCTGAGCGATACTTTGGTGGCCTAGACATATACCAAGAATAGGGAAAACACCTGCGAACTCCCGAACCACCTCCATCGAAATTCCTGCTTCATCAGGAGTGCAAGGTCCGGGGGATATAACAATTTTTTCTGGATTCATATTTTTAATATCATTAATAGTGATCTCATCATTTCGATAAACGTGCACTGTCGCCCCTAACTCACTCATATATTGAACGACGTTATATGTAAATGAATCATAATTATCCAACATAAGAATCATGAATTTTCCCTGCATTTGCCATACCTGCGGCTTTTATGATCGCTTTTGCTTTGTTCATAGTTTCTTGCCACTCCATCTCGGGATCAGAGTCTGCTACCACTCCGCCTCCCGCTTGAACATAAATAGTGTCATCCTTTATCACCGCCGTTCGAATCGCGATGGCAGTATCAACATTGCCATTCCAACCAATATAACCGATAGCTCCTCCATAGATATTCCTCTTTACAGGCTCGAGCTCATCGATGATTTGCATTGCGCGAATCTTTGGAGCGCCACTTAACGTTCCAGCAGGTAAAGTTGCTCGGATAATGTCAAGTGGTCCTAGCTCGGGCTTTATTTGCCCAACAACATTTGAGGTAATATGCATGACATGTGAATATCGCTCAACAACCATCTTCTCAGTAACATCGACACTTCCAGATAAACTTACCCGCCCCACATCATTACGACCCAGATCAATGAGCATTAAATGCTCTGCTAACTCTTTTGGATCCGAAAGCATTTCCTCCTCTAATTTTTCGTCTTGGAACCTGTTTTCGCCGCGAGGTCTAGTTCCAGCTATTGGTCGAACAGTCAACAAGCCATCCTCTACTCTAGCTAAAACTTCCGGCGACGAACCAACTATTTGGCAGATTTCTAATTGAAGATAGTACAAATACGGGGATGGATTAAATAGTCTCAGCGCTCGGTAGAGATTAATTGCTGGAGCAGAAAATGGTGCGGATAAACGTTGTGATGGCACCACTTGCATAATATCTCCGGCGACAATGTACTCCTTTGCTCGTTTAACAGCCGCTATATAGTCAGTTTTCTCAAAACTAGAGATAAAATCCACTGATGGATCACCATCTAAATTAAGTTCTGGAAGTTTTGGGATGGGAAGTTTCATTCGCCCTTGTAATTCGTCTAAACGAGTGGTTGCTTTAACCAGAGCATCGCACTCGGCTGGATCAGCATGCACAATAATAAAGAGCGTTCCCTTAAGATTATCAAAAACAACGATCTCATTAGAATCCATTAGAAAGATATCAGGAAGTCCAAGAGCATCGTGTGGAGTAGACTTTGACAAAATAGGCTCTTCATAGCGCACAGTATCATATCCAAAGTAGCCCACCAGTCCGCCACAAAAACGAGGCAAATTAGGTAGTTCAGGTACCCTAAAAGACTTGCGAAAAGCCTCCACTTCAGATAGTGGATCTTTTGTTTGGTAACTACTGCTGCACTTCCCATTGCGAGTTATCTTCACACGATATCCCGAAATCATCATAGTAGTTTCTGATCGCAACCCAATGAGGGAGTATCTTCCCCATTTTTCACCGCCCTGCACCGATTCAAAAAGATAGGAATTCTTATTGTTGGCCAGTTTTAAATAGATAGTGAGGGGAGTCTCAAGGTCAGCAACCACTTCACGTACAATCGGAACTCGGTTATATTTTGATTTTGTGTAGCTCTCGAATTCTCTGGGATTCACCTGATCCACCTCACCGAAGGAAAAAGACTATACATTGTGAAAGGAGACAAAAAAAGATCTCTAACACGAGATTCTCCTCAATAAAAGGGGGCCAAAAGTTTAACAATGCTAAATTTACAAGTCACCTTTGAACAAAGTTTTCACTATTTCAGTCTCACCGCCTGCTCAAGCGCAGCACGCATCTGTAATATAACCTCAGAATAGTCTTGTGACCCAAAGATTGCAGAACCGGCGACAAACATATCCGCCCCAGCAGCTGCTACATCTGCAATATTTTCTAAACAAATTCCACCGTCAACCTCTAAAAGAATATCCCTATCACTGGAGTTAATAAGGTCTCTTACTAAACGGATCTTATTCAGTATATGGGTAAGAAACCTCTGCCCACTAAATCCTGGGTTGACGGACATAAGCACGATGATATCTAAACGATCTAGCAACCAATCAAGTATTTCTAAACTGGAACCCGGATTAAAAACCAGTCCCGCTTTGCAACCTAATTCATTAATTAACTGTAAAGATCGGTCAACATGATCTGAAGCCTCCGGATGAAAAGAAATATATGTTGCGCCAACATCGGCGAACATACGAATCATTTCATCAACGGGCCGAACCATAAGGTGAACATCAATTGGAGCAGTTACCCCTGCTTTTCTGAGGGCCTCGCACACCATTGGACCTATACTCAAATTTGGCACGTAATGATTATCCATCACGTCGAAGTGTATAACGTCCGCTCCCGCTGACAACACTGATTTAACTTCAGCACCAAGACAAGAAAAATCCGCCGCCAAAATTGATGGTGCAATTATGTAACGATCCATAAACTCCTCACAAAAACAAAAAAGCTCTAACTAAGAAAACCTTACTTCACTCCCCGCTTATGGTGCGAGAGTTAAGCTTTTAATAACTGCAATCACCTGCCCCGATGCGCCAAACAGGATGTTTCATGGCTAATAATGTCATCACAAAAGGTCTGTTACTTTAGCAGTTATACTCGGAACCTCAATGCTAATTTACTCACAATCAGAAGACTTCATCGAAATACACGCTTTGCGTTAGTTACGATATTTGCCAAATTGATACTGTGCTGTAGCGTTTCCCATTGTTTACCCCCGCTACTTGGGAAGAAATCATACATACTCTACGCGAGTCTTAAATAATTAAACCTTTTCAAGGATGAGTTTAAAGAAATCGATGAGACTCGCTCTTGCAATCCCACAATGGCGCGATATTATTCCGATCTACCATTTTTACAATCCGATTTGGAGTTTAAAAAAAAGTGAAAAGCCTATGTGTTGTCATGGATCCCATTGAGATGGTCAACTTTGCTAAGGATACCACTCTTGGTCTACTGATGGCTGCCCAACGGGCAAATTTCCAATTGTTCTACACGTTACAAAATCAGTTATTTATGAGGGATAGTGAGCCTTTTGCCGAGATGCGGCCGCTCAAAGTATTCGACAATTCAAATCTTTGGTACTCTTTGGGGGCGTCTCAGTCGAGGCCACTATCGGAGCTCAACGTCGTACTCATGCGGAAAGACCCTCCATTTGATAATGAGTACCTCTACTCAACTTATATTTTAGAAGCCGCTGAAAAGCGTGGTTGCCTGGTGACGAATAGACCTAGCTCTCTGCGAGACTGTAATGAAAAAATATTCGCAACTCATTATCCCGACTATACTCCACCGCTATTAGTAAGTAGTGATCAAAAGCGTCTGAAAGAATTTGTTATAAAGCATAATGATACCGTTTTGAAACCTTTGGATGGCATGGGGGGCAGTTCGATCTTTAGAGTAAAATTAAACGACCCTAATTTAAATGTAATTCTAGAAACTCTCACTAAAAATGGTCATCAAACGATCATGGCTCAGAGTTACATCCCTCAGATATCGGCTGGTGATAAACGGATCCTAATCGTGGGCGGTGAGGTTGTGCCTTACTGTCTGGCTCGAGTTCCGACCAAAAATGATTTCCGCGGCAATCTGGCGGCTGGTGGCAAGGGAATCGTTCAACCTCTCAGTGCAAGAGACCATTGGATAGCGAGTCAAATCGCCGCGAGTTTGGTATCGCGGGGCCTTCTCTTAGTAGGCCTCGATATTATTGGGGATTTTTTAACAGAAATTAATGTTACGAGCCCGACGTGTGCAAGAGAGATCGAACGAGGAACAAATTTGCAAATTTGTGATCAGTTTATTGAGGCGTTAGAAAAACAACTTTTTGAAAAAAAAGAAAGGTAATTTAAATTTTAAATTTAGATTTCTAAAAAACATAGTATATTTGCACTTGAGTTTTTCGAAACAAACCCTCATATTGATACTATGGATAATGCTAAAAGCGACTTTCCCAGTCTTAAGAATCATTTTCTTCTTGCTATGCCTGGACTCAAAGACCCCCACTTTTCTCAGGCGGTAGTATACATATGCGAACATAGCGAGGAAGGCGCAATGGGCTTAGTTGTCAATAATCAGATGGATATCCCCGTCAAGGCCATTTTCGACCAACTTCAACTTGAGTACTCTGATATAACGAGCACTCCTCTTATTTTTTTTGGCGGTCCTGTGCAACGAGATCGTGGTTTTATTTTGCATCAGAACTGTACCCAAAAATGGGAATCAACTATAGAAATATCAGAAGACATTAGCCTGACGGCCTCAAAAGACATTCTAAGCGATATCGCTCTAGGTCATGGGCCGGAACATTCGTTAATAACCCTTGGTTATTCTAGCTGGGCGCCAGGTCAGCTAGAAGAGGAGCTGGTCCGAAATAGCTGGCTCACAGTTCCAGCCGACTCAGCAATTATTTTTAATACTGAATGTGAAAACAGAGCTCGTGCTGCTGCCTCCTCTATCGGCATAGATATGAATAAGCTCTCTTTTATCTCTGGCCATGCCTAGAGATGCCCGTTGTCAGGCATTAATTGGTTTTGACTTTGGACTCAAACGGATAGGTGTTGCCACTGCAAATATTACTGCCAAGATTGCAACACCGCTAATTGTTTTAAATGCAAAAAATGGAGTGCCTGACTGGCGCTCTGTGTCGCGTATTATCGATGAGTGGTCTCCTGATTTATTAGTAATCGGCCTACCACTCAACATGGACGATTCAGACGGTGAACTAAGTGGTCGAGCAAAAAAATTTGCTCGACAGCTTTCAGCAAGATTCAATAAACGTGCCGTCATGGTAGACGAAAGATTATCGAGCCATGAGGCAACAAAATTCCGGCCCAGCGGGAAACTCGATGATTTAGCTGCAGCTTTTATTCTTGAAACATGGCTCAATGCGCCCTCTTCAGCATCCAACCCCTAACCGAACATGGTGCTTGATTTTTCGCGAACTTCACTAATGAATACATTTTGCGACAAACTTGCGTAACAGCCTAATTCCTAGATCCAACTATAGAGTATTCAGGCTACCATGACATTAATAACAGAACGTGTTGAGCGGGTAAGAGAACGTATCACGAGCGCGGCTCAACTAGCTGGGCGAGAGGTTAGTGAAATTAAACTACTAGCGGTCAGCAAAACAAGGAGTGCTGATGATATCAGGGTCGCAGTTGCCTCGAACATAATAGATTTCGGGGAAAACTACTTACAAGAGGCGCAGGAAAAAATAAAAAAGGTATATCTAGATGGTTTAAAATGGCATTTCATCGGCACATTACAGAAAAATAAAACCCGACAGGTAGCTGAACTTTTTGACTGGGTACACAGCGTAGACAGAATCGAGATAGCAAAACGTTTGAGTGCGCATCGAAATCTTCAATTACCGCCTTTAAATATCTGCCTTCAAATTAATATTGATGATGAGTTAACTAAATCTGGATTCAAGATCAAAGAAATTTCAAAGATAGTTGAACAGGTTATTGAACTACCGCAATTAAATTTACGAGGTCTTATGGCGATACCAGCATCCAAAATTATTGAGATAGATCAACGTAAGAGCTTCGCTAAACTCCGTCATATATTTGCTGAAATCAATAATAGATTGGATAGTAATGATAAATTAGATACCCTCTCCATGGGGATGTCACAAGATTTAGAGGCCGCCATCCTCGAAGGGGCAACTATCGTGCGCGTTGGAAGCGATATTTTTGGTCCTCGACTAAAAGTCGCTACAAATTAGGAACCTACATTGACAGATGACATCTACAAAATCGCGTTCATTGGCGGAGGAAATATGGCTTGCGCTTTGATAAACGGACTGATAGGTAATGGTTATCCAAGCACAGAAATACTTGTCAGCGATCCAAGCGAAGCGGCCAAGAACAGCCTCAGCAAACAGCATCAGATTGAATTTATGAGTGATAACAAATCCGCTGTCCGGTATGCGGATATAGTGGTACTCGCAGTTAAACCACAAATACTGAAGGAAGTGGTTTTAGAGTTATCCTCAGTGATACAAGTGCAGACAGTGGTAGTCTCCATTGCTGCAGGAGTACCTATAAGTGCTCTACAAAAATGGTTCGGTAGAAGTATTCCAATTGTTCGTTCAATGCCGAACACGCCTACAATGCTCATGTTAGGTGCTACTGGTATGCATGCTAACCGACATGTAACTATCGAAAAATGTTCAATTGTAGAACGTATTTTCAGCACTGTTGGTTATACCTGTTGGCTTCAGAATGAGAAAGATATCGATTCGGTTACGGCAGTTTCTGGAAGCTCTCCAGCGTATTTTTTCCTTATTTTTGAGATAATGCAACGAGTTGCCGAAGATTTTGGTCTTAGCCCTAGCGTCGCAAAAAATCTAATATTACAAACTGCAAAAGGCTCGGTTGAAATGGCACTCAATTCGCACTCAGAAGTTGGTGAGCTTCGAAGTCAGGTAACTTCACCGGGTGGAACGACAGAGCAAGCCATAGCTACACTCCGTGCCGGCAATCTAGACCTACTTATTTTTAAAGCAATGAAAGCAGCATTAGAGCGAGCGCAAAAACTTTCAGAGGAATATGGACAATAATCTAATTATTTAAAAGGTGTAAGTTTGCATGAGCGCGTTTAACGAATTAGCCCTAAACCTGATACATATCGCTTTGCAATTATGTAGTTTTTTTATGCTAGTGCGTCTTCTTTTACAATGGGTCCAAGCAGACTTTTTTAATCCGCTAGCCCAAGCAATTTTCAGAATCACCGCTCCTTTAGTTGAACCTCTTCATCGATTCTTTCCCACCCTAGGCACTTTTAACACAGCTGCATTGATGGGAGCGTTTGTGTTCAAGTGGATATACATTTGCATTTTGATATCGACAGGTCAGAGACTTTTCATCGAACTTCCAAGTTATTTTCTTATTTCAATTTATGAGGTTATTGTAAGCGTAGTAGATATTTATTTTTGGGGAATAATCATTATAGCTGTTGCTAGCTGGCTAGATGCGCTACAGCATCCTCATGTAAGCCTGATAAGTCAGATAGTGGAACCTTATATTAGCCCGTTTAGACGCCTAATTCCTCCGATAGGAATTCTCGACATTTCATCGATGGTTGCTCTAATTGGCCTCATAATAATTAGGGATAGAATCTTACCAACATTTAAATACACGATAGAGTCAATTTTATTTTGATCTAATTTTTTTACTAGACTGCGGGATCTGGGTAACAAGAGTATACCTCCTCTATATCTTTCAAAATCTCCGCTGAGAGACTAACTGAATGAGCATCTATATTTTCTTGGAGCTGCCGAATACTGGTTGCGCCAATCAAGCAACTACCCAAAAAAGGTTGTTGAAGAACAAAAGCTAACGACATCTGAGCTAGAGATAAGCCATGTTTTCGAGCAATCTCTGCATATGCTTCTGTTGCGGAATATACTGATGCGCTGCTATATCTGGAAAAGCGTTTAAAAAGCGCCAAGCGGGAATTCTCTGGCATATTCTTGTGCAAATATTTCCCACTCAAAACCCCAAAGGCCATCGGTGAATACGCTAGCAACCCGACCGACTCCCTGAGACTCATCTCAGCTAAACCAATTTCGTATTGCCGCGTTAGCAAATTATAGGGATTCTGTAAACTAACGATTCTGGGTAAGTGATGTTTGTCTGAACAGCGAAGATATTCCATTAGGCCCCACGACGTCTCATTAGAAATACCAACATACTTAACCAGCCCTTCATTCACTAATTCACCCAACGCCTCCAAGGTTTCAAGAATAGTCACACCATCATTTTTAGGATTATGAAGGTAACCTCGCTTCCCAAAAACGTTACAGTCTCTCTCAGGCCAATGGACTTGGTAAAGGTCAAGATAATCGGTACGGAGGCGCACCAACGAGCCCTCTACTGCTCTCCTAATATTGTCGCGATTTAAATTCGAACCACCTCTGATATATGCGGCGTGGGGGGTATTTAGGCCAGTTGATCTACCAATTACCTTTGTAGCCAAGACTACCTCATCCCTACGACCTCTACAGGCTAACCAATTCCCTATGTAGCGCTCGGTCAATCCGTAAGTCTCAGGACTAGGCGGCACCGGATACAACTCAGCCGCATCAAATAAATTAATGCCGCGCGACTTTGCAAAATCCATCTGTGCGAATGCTTCACTCTCATTATTTTGTTGTCCCCATGTCATTGTGCCTAAACCAACGGCCGAAACTCGGGGGCCATTCGCCCCCAAATTGATGTAACGCATATCCTCTTCTCCAAAACATTTAAAAAAAATAATCCTTTCATAATAACAAAAACTTCCCAATTTTCGTTGTACAATGTGTTCTTGTTGTTTAATTATTAAGTTGTAAATTTGACTACCAAGATAGTTTCTAATCCTCTTGACAGATCCAATTTAGGAGAGATCCAAACGGAAGTCGTCCATATACCTGAACCACTCGAGTTATCATGCGGGCTGAGTTTGATAGATCATGTTCTATGCGTGGAGACCTATGGCCAACTTAACAAAAATAAATCAAATGCGGTGCTAGTTTGTCATGCACTAACCGGTAACCATCATGCGGCTGGGTGGCACATTGGTGACAAAAAACCGGGCTGGTGGGATAACGTGATTGGTCCAGGTAAATCAATTGACACAGAGCAATTTTTTGTGGTGAGCCCAAGTAATATAGGCACATGTCACGGTAGCACAGGGCCACTTTCAATTAATCCCATAACGAACGCAGCTTGGGGTCCAAATTTCCCAAAACTACAAATCAGTGATTGGACGGCCTCGCAACGCATGCTCATGGACCATTACAAAATAAATTGTTGGGCTGCAGTTATTGGAGGAAGCCTTGGCGGTATGCAAGCAATGCATTGGTCTATAACCTATCCTGATAAATTACTAAGCGCAGTCGTGATTGCTTCCGCAATGAAGTTATCCGCACAGAACATCGCTTTCAATGAAATTGCACGGCGAGCAATAAAAGCAGATCCTAATTTCCATCACGGGCATTACCAAGAAAAAAATAAAAAACCCCTCCAAGGACTCGCGCTAGCTCGAATGATCGGCCATGTAACCTATTTATCCGATTTATCTATGGCAGAAAAATTTGGTCGCGAGCTACTTAATGGTAATTTTCTTGGCGAAAAATCAGAATCTATTGAGTTTAAAATCGAGAGCTATCTCAACTATCAAGGCGACAAATTTGCACACGGATTTGATGCTAACTCCTATATACTCTTGACTAAAATGTTGGACCACTTTGATTTCGGTAGTGAACACAGTAAGCAACCAAGTGCCGCTTTTGAGGTCGCTAGCTGTAAATTTTTAGTTCTCACTTTCAGTAGCGACTGGAGGTTTCCTCCTAAGCGATCAAGGGAAATAACTAAAGCGTTGATTACTGCCGGACGCGATGTCACCCATGCTGAAATCTCTTCATCGCAGGGACATGACGCATTTTTACTTCCCAACTCAAGATATCAAAAAATTCTTGGCACCTTCCTAAATCGGATCGCATTGAACGTCAATTGCTGAACTATGGATAAAATACTAAATTCAATACTTCCTTGGATAAGATCGAATAGTCGTGTGCTTGATTTGGCGTGCGGAGACGGTAGCCTTTTAGTGAATTTACAAAAAATCCATCAAGTAAACGGCTATGGTTTAGAGATCGATGAAAGATCTATCATTGAATGTATTAAAAAGGGTATAAACGTTATTGAGCAGGATCTAGATACTGGATTAAGCAACTTTTCCGACAATTGCTTTGATAGTATAATTATGGCTCAGGCGCTGCAAGAAATGCGTCACCCACACCTACTCCTCGGTGAAATGTTGCGGGTAGGTCGCGAATGTATTATAACCTTTCCTAATTTTGGACACTGGTCAGCACGGCGCCAGTTATTCTTTTTAGGTAAAATGCCGGTTACGCGTCAATTATCCTACCAGTGGTATGAAACACCAAACATACATTTTTTTACTTATCACGATTTTAAAATGCTATGTGATGCTCAAAAAATCCGTATCTTACACTGTGACTGCATTGCCGAGACATACCCCGATGTTTACCTGAAAAAAATGTTTCCGAACTTGTTCACACAAACAGCGATTTTCCATCTCAGTTTATGAGTATCTACTACCAGGAATTCCAATAAACATGCTTTATCGTATCCTCCTCGTTACTTTGTTCACAACGTCTTTAGGAAATGCAGAATCATTTAGACAATATGGAGAGCTAAACATCTTTTACAGCGCTTTCCCTAGCGCATTTATCACTGCGGATATTGCAAAAAAAAATAACATTATACGCGGAGTAAATCGTGGAATTGTCAACATTTCGGCTATGAAGCATCTAAGCAGTGGGCTCCCCGCAAAAGTCACAGGTGAGGCTTCAAATATAATACAACAAAGCCAAGCGTTAAATTTTAAAACAATCCGAGAAGGGACATCAATATATTACATTGCACCTTTCAAATTTGAAAATGAAGATTACTTGACCTTTAAAGTGAAATTACAGATGAGTACCGGCGAGCAATATGACATTAAGTTTCAGAAACTTATGTACATTGACAAATAAATTTTGAAGCGAGTAACCAAAGTGAAAGTAGTCTTAGCAAGTAGCAATCAAGGAAAGATCAAAGAGTTTCAAAAAATTCTCAACGACGTCGGAATGAATATCACGCCCCAAGAAGAATTTTTCGTTCAAGCTGCTGACGAGACAGGCTTGACCTTCGTCGAAAATGCTATTTTAAAGGCTCGACATGCATCTATACAGACCAAGTTACCTGCAATAGCGGACGATTCAGGGCTACAGGTAGACTTCCTCAAAGGGGCGCCAGGAATTTATTCTGCGAGATTTGCAGGGGACAAAGCATCTGATGAGGAAAACAATAACTATCTTCTAGAGCGTTTAACGAGAGTACCCAATTCACTCCGCACAGCTCGATATCAGGCTGTAATTGTTTTTCTCAAACATTACGCAGATCCTAAGCCAATTATTTGTGAAGCACAATGGGAAGGTCACATAGCTACCGATCATCGAGGTGGAGGCGGCTTTGGATACGATCCCTTGTTCATTCCACTCGGTCAAACACTGAGCGCGGCAGAAATGAGAATAGATGAAAAAAACAAAGTCAGCCATCGAGGTCGTGCACTATCGAAACTAGTGGACTATCTTGCTAATTCTCAGAGTATGTTGTGTTAAATACCACTAATTTAAAAACTATGACATTGCGCCCACCGCCACTAGCCATGTACATACACATTCCGTGGTGCTCTAAAAAATGTCCTTATTGCGATTTCAATTCCCACGAAAGTCTCAAAAAAATTCCAGAAAGAAAATATGTCAATGCATTGGTCGCTGATATTAAGACCGATTTAGATTTCGTTCAAGGCAGAAAATTAAGCTCCATATTTTTTGGTGGCGGCACTCCAAGCCTTTTTACAGGAGCTTCTATAAGTACAATTATAAAATTTGCAGAGCAATTAGTTGGATTTACTGATGACGTAGAGATTACTTTAGAGGCTAACCCAGAGAGTGTGACTCTGCAAAAATTACAAGATTTTTGCAAGGCGGGTGTCAATCGAATTTCGATCGGAGTGCAAACGTTCAATAATCAACAATTAAATCTACTTGGTCGTCTGCACTCGAGTTACTCTGCCATAGAAGCGATAGAGATGGCGAAATCCGCTGGAATTAATAGAATAAACATCGATCTAATGTACGGATTAAAAGCACAAAACGTGTCTAATGCTTTAAAAGATTTACAATTTGCTATCTCAACAGGTGTCGAACACATTTCTTGGTACCAACTCACCATCGAGAAGAACACTATGTTTTTTAACAATCCTCCAAAATTACCAGATTGTCGAGTCATATCAGAAATTCAGGATTATGGTTCTCAATTATTGGCAAATCATGGTTACGAGCAGTATGAGATATCGAGTTTTGCAAGGGAAAGAAAGCAGTGTACCCACAATCAGAATTATTGGGAATTCGGAGATTACATTGGCATTGGCGCCGGTGCACATGGAAAAATAACGCTTCATAACGAGCAAACACTATTACGCACTGTACGTACAAGACAACCAAACGACTATCTCAAGCAAAAAAATAAGGGAGAGAAAAAAAGTATGTCCGTCGAGGTATCACAGCGTCCGTTAGAATTTATGATGAATGCCCTTAGATTAAAGAATGGAGTGCCATTGAAGTATTTTTCGGAGCGCACGGGACTGCACGAAAGTTATATATCGAAAATCGTTTTCAACCTAAAAGAAGCAGGTTTGCTGGTCGACACAGAAAAACAGCTTTTGACCACCCCACTTGGTTTCCGTTTTTTAGATACAATACTAGGCAGATTTGTGCGGTCAGGTGATCTATCATGATCAGTGGTAAGTTTACGCTCTCATGAAAATGTCCAGCAATGTCAGCCATAGCCTTGCAAATTCGATAGAAGGTATTGTCGTATTAATATTTCAAGTGGTATTATATATGGGTTGTTTGTTGATGGCCCCCTAAGGTTTTGTGGAGATTACTGAATGATTGAGAGTCCGATCAATGTTACTGATACAAGTTTCGAGGCAGATGTCTTGGAGTCCGATGTGCCCGCGCTGATTGATTTTTGGGCGCCTTGGTGTGGGCCTTGCAAGATGGTCGCTCCGCTCCTAAATGAAATTTCGGTAGAATATGCTGGAAAACTGAAAGTGTGTAAAATTGACGTAGATAGCAATACTGAAACTGCGGCGAAATACAACGTCAGGGGTATCCCTACTCTTCTTGCGTTTAAAAATGGTAATATCGAAGGAACTAAAGTAGGGGCGTTGTCAAAAAATCAGTTAGTTGAATTCGTAGAAAGTTTCGTTTAAAAAAGCGCCGTTGTTATTCGCAGATTCAAATAAAATAGTTGTTATTCTTGTTCGTTCGGTTATACTCTTGGGAATTGACCTCGTTACAATTCCAAAAAGTGTTCGATGCGCGCACCCACTGGCGCTAAAGGCGCCGCCAATTTTATCATTAGAAAGATCCGACAGTTCATAATTGTCCTGTCTCGCAAGTAAAAAGTCTCTTTATGAACCTATCCGAATTAAAAGAAAAACCAATTGCCGATATCATAGGGTTGGCAGAGTCACTCGGCCTTGATAATGTTGCGCGATCACGCAAACAAGACATTATTTTTTCCCTTCTTAAACGCCACGCTAAAAGTGGTGAAGACATATATGGTAATGGGCTTCTGGAAATTCTTCCAGACGGCTTTGGTTTTCTTAGGTCCGCGGGATCGTCATACCTAGCAGGGCCAGATGATATCTATGTTTCTCCTAGCCAGATAAGACGTTTTAACCTCCGTACGGGAGACGCCATATCAGGTAAAATTCGGCCACCAAAAGATGGCGAACGTTACTTTGCCATGCTCAAAGTAGATAAGATTAACTTTGATACTCCAGAAAATGTCCGCAACAAGATATTGTTTGAAAATCTTACTCCATTGTTCCCTGATAATAGACTTACATTAGAGTCAGGAAATGGATCAACCGAAGACTTAACTGGTCGTATAATAGATTTGATATCTCCAATTGGACGCGGTCAGAGGGGCCTTATTGTTGCACCGCCAAAAGCGGGAAAAACTATTATGATGCAGCATATCGCTCAATCAATCGTAAGAAATAATGCAGACTGCTACATAATCGTATTGCTCATTGATGAGAGACCAGAAGAAGTTACCGAAATGCAGCGGACGGTCCGCGGAGAAGTCATTGCATCAACTTTTGACGAGCCACCCACTAGGCATGTTCAAGTTGCCGAGATGGTTATTGAAAAAGCAAAGAGGCTTGTTGAACATAAAAGAGATGTCGTTATTCTTCTCGACTCTATTACCCGCCTAGCTCGGGCTTATAATACTGTAATCCCATCGTCCGGTAAAGTTTTGACCGGCGGTGTAGACGCACATGCTTTAGAAAAACCAAAACGGTTCTTTGGAGCTGCACGAAATATAGAGCATGGAGGAAGTCTCACGATAATTGCAACATCTTTAGTCGATACCGGTTCAAAAATGGATGAAGTAATCTATGAAGAGTTTAAGGGAACAGGCAATATGGAGCTCCACCTCGACCGAAAAATAGCAGAAAAACGAGTTTATCCGGCCATAAACATTCGACGCTCAGGCACTCGTCGAGAGGAACTATTGATAGAAGAATCCGAATTGCAACGGATATGGATTCTTCGAAAACTCTTACACGATATGGAAGATCTGACCGCCGCAGAATTTATGGTCGAAAAGCTAAAAGGATACAAGAATAACAATGAATTCTTTGGCGCCATGAAGCGAAAGTGACTTCCTTAAAAATTGTCGAAAGCGCCCTCCAAATATAATGATCTCAGAGAATTTATAGAATTTCTTGAGCTACGTGGTGAGCTATTAAGAGTTATTGAGCCAATCGACCCGAATCTTGAGATAACTGAAGTCAGCGATCGTGTGTTGCGCGCTGAAGGTCCTGCTTTACTTTTCGAAAATCCCATCGGTTTTGACACCCCAGTGTTATGCAATTTATTTGGCACGCCTGAAAGAATAGCTTTGGCGATGGGAGAAACGGGGCTCGAGGGACTTCGTAACATCGGCGTTCTCTTAGCTTTTTTAAAAGAGCCAGATCCACCCAAAGGATTAATGGATCTCTGGAACAAACGGCATAACTTCAAGCAAGTGTTAAATATGCCTGTCAAATTACTGAAAAAAGGGCCATGTCAACAGGTAGTTTTAGAAAAAAATAAAGTTAATCTTGACAATCTTCCAATCCAAACATGTTGGCCCGGAGACGCAGCTCCACTGATCACTTGGGCTCTCACAATCACGCAGGGACCTGAAAAGGAGCGCCAAAATCTTGGCATCTACCGAATGCAAAAGATTGCCAAAAACAAACTAATAATGAGATGGCTAGCCCATCGAGGTGGCGCACTAGACTTTCAAGAATGGCAACAAAAATTCCCAGAGCGTCCATTCCCTGTTGCAATTGCATTGGGAGCAGATCCCGCAACGACACTAGCAGCTGTTACTCCAGTACCAGACACGCTTTCAGAGTATGCGTTTGCTGGCTTACTTCGTGGCAGCAAAACTGCAGTGGTAAAGTGCTTTGATAATAGTCTCGAGGTGCCGGCAACAGCAGAATATATTCTTGAAGGATACATCTATCCCGGCGAAACTGCGATAGAGGGACCGTTCGGTGATCACACAGGATACTATAACGAAACAGAAAGCTTCCCGGTGTTCACTGTCGAACGGATCACTCATCGAGAAAATCCAATATACCACAGCACATACACCGGAAAACCACCAGATGAGCCGGCAATACTGGGAGTAGCGCTTAATGAAGTATTTGTTCCAATACTTCAAAAACAGTTCCCTGAGATAGTCGATTTTTACCTTCCACCGGAGGGTTGCTCATATAGACTTGCGGTAATAAGTATAAAAAAACAATATCCTGGCCACGCCAAACGCGTGATGATGGGATTGTGGTCTTTCTTGAGGCAATTTATGTATACAAAGTTTGTTGTCGTAACCGATGATGACGTAGACATAAGAAATTGGCACGATGTCGTGTGGGCAATAACAACCAGAGCAGATCCCTCGAGAGATACTCTTCTCATAGAAAATACGCCAATTGATTACCTAGATTTTGCTTCGCCAGTCTCAGGCCTAGGATCTAAAATGGGCTTAGACGCGACAAACAAGATAGGCGGCGAGACACAGCGAGAATGGGGGAAAGCTATTAGGATGGAAGAGTCGGTAGTTCAACGAGTCGATGAAATCTGGAATTCTCTGGGAGTTAAAACAAAGCCTTGAATTTATCGTAGCTTTTCGTAAAAACAGTCTACATTTTAACTTTAACACCAAAACTGTTAACGGAAAATTTTTCCTCAATTGAAGACAATAAAAGTTGGTAGCATGCTGGAAAATCGGACTCAACGATGAAAAATTGGGGGGCTATCAGAATTTCGAAGCTGAGGGCCATAATAATAAATAAACATTAAAAATTAAAATCGTTAAGATAACATTTTTGGAACCTTATCCATTGTTTTTGTCCATATCTAACATGAAGAAAGCGTTCATTAGGCGAATTAAAATGCTCTGTCAAAAGATAGTTCAAACAACTAAGTACCAAATATCCCAGCACATAAACAGCTGGTTAATAAGATTATAAGCGCTTTGAGCATGTCACCGATGGCCAAATCTTCTCAGAAAATTATTGTTACAGCGTGCGTTTTTTTCGCTGGGGCACTGTTAATATCGGCAACTTATTACTTCAAGCCAACTCAAGAACGTGTTTTACAACAGTCACCACAAGCTATTGAAGTAAGTATTGTCGAAGCTAGACCGAAGACTCACCAACTAACTGTGGTCTCTCAGGGCACCATCAGTCCCAAATACGAAATTGATCTGATAGCGCAAGTTTCGGGACGCATTGAATTTGTGGCGCCCAATTTCGCCAATGGTGGTTTCTTTAACTCAGAGGAAAAACTGGTTCAAATAGAGTCGATCGACTATGAGCTCAGCTTAATAACCGCTGAAAGCGCCGTAGCTAGGGCGGAAGAGCAATTAGCAATCGAACGTGGTCGCGTTAAACAAGCCCAGCGGGAGTGGCGGGAACTGGGCGACAAAGAAGCAAACGAACTGTTTTTGCGTAAACCCCAATTGAAAGCCTCAAAGGCAGCACTTGCCTCGGCTTCGGCTGAACGTGACCGCGCACAAATTCAGCTTGATAGGACTACCATAGCTGCACCATTCGATGGAAGAATTCGAAGTACATTGGTCCATTCAGGTCAATTTGTATCGCGCGGAACCCCCTTAGCAACTATATTTAGCTCTAATATCGCGGAGATACGACTCCCGCTTAGGGATCAACAGTTGCAATGGCTTAACTTACCATCGCAGTCCGCCAACCTTAATAGTCAGGAGTTCCCAGATGTATCTGTAAAGAGCACAATTGGTAAAGTTCAGCATACTCGAGAAGGGCGTATTGTGCGAACTGAGTCCTCAATCGACCCACAAAGCCGAATGACATTTGCCGTAGCTGAAATAACCGAGCCTTTTTCAGAAACGAATGTTTCCCCGCTTGATATCGGCCGATTCGTAGAGGCAAAAATTACAGGGATCATTCTAAATGATGTTGTTATTTTGCCACGCCATGCACTTTACAAAAATAATTTAGTACTTACCGTCACCGATGAAAACACAATTGTTTTTGCCATAGTAGATGTTATTAAAACAAGTCCCGAACAAGCTATCGTTCGAGGCATAGCTGAGGGTACCCGAGTTGTTTTTTCTCGTATAGCAAATCCATATACCGGAATGAGCGTCAGTCCTTCTCCGCTTCTTGAGCCAATCGAAAAAATCAAATCCGATAGTATCACAGGCGAATTGTTATGAGACGAATTGTCTCTTGGTTCGTGCGGGACCCTGTGGCAAGTAATTTACTAACGATACTCATATTTATTGGTGGTGTGTTTGGCGCCATGTCGATGGGGAAAGAAGTATTCCCATCGGTTCAGGTTGATTACATACGGATTGTGATGCCATATCTCGGCGCAGGACCACAGGAGGTTGAAGAACAAATCCTCATTCCAATTGAAGAAGCTATCTATAGCATTGACGGAGTTGCGGGATTAGATTCCGTTGCCTGGCAAGGTGGAGGTCAGGTAATGGTGGAGGTCGAGGCGGGTTATGATAAGACCAAATTGACAAACCATATCAAAACTAATATTGACACCATTACGACATTCCCTAGAGAATCAGAGCGTCCCGAGGTTACAGAAGAAGTATTTAGAGAGCGTGTAATGACCGTAGCCCTCTCAGGTGATGCTGCTACGGATGTTTTAATAGATTTCGCTGAGAAAGTCCGAGACGACCTTTCGAGATTACCTCAAGTAGAATCGGTCGAACTTCAAGGAATAAGAGCACCCGTTATATCAATCGAATTAGAAGAGTATCAGATGAGACGCTTTGATATCTCTTTCGAGGAAGTTGTTGCAGCAGTACAACGATCTTCAATCACTATGCCAGCTGGCTCAATCCGAGGTGAAAACGGCACATTACAGCTACAAACCAGCGGTCAAGCTTTTAATGAATCCCAATTCAATGAAATTCTAGTATCAAGTCTTCCAGATGGTACCAAGATCTCCTTAGGCGATGTAGCGAGTGTAATGGAAACATTTGAGGAAACCTTCTTTGAAGCCCGCTTGAATAGCGAAAAAATGATTTTCATTCAAGTATATACCGAAGATAATCCCGACGTGGTCGCATCGACGGACGCTGTTAAAAATTATGTTCTCAATGAAACGTCATTTCTCCCCGGCAATCTAAAAATAAAAACGGTTCAAGATCACTCAATAATGTATCAAGACCGTCTTAACCTGATTACCAAAAATGCCATTGGGGGACTGATTTTAGTATTTATTATCTTGATGCTATTTCTACGTCCCATCTTGGCTCTTTGGGTTTCCTTTGGGATTGGTATAGCATATGCCGGAGCGCTTTGGTTGCTTCCAGCGGCGGGCGTGACCATAAGCATGGCGTCAATGTTTGCATTCTTGCTAATCCTTGGAATAATTGTGGACGATGCAATTATCGTCGGAGAGAGCATATATCGACACCAAGAGGAAGGTTATGAAGTCCATGAAGCGGCGGAGCTGGGTGCTCATAGAGTCTTGGTCCCAGTGGTTCTTGCAGTAACTACAACAATCATATTATTCGCAATAATGTTTTTCTTACCGGGCTCGTTTGTCAAGGCAATCTGGGCAATTCCTATAGTTGCAGTTATTGCTTTAAGCTTTTCCCTTTTAGAGTGTTTATGTATTCTACCATCTCACTTGGCTCACATGGGCCCTGAAAAACCTCCTAAGACTTATTTTGCGTGGCAGCTACAGCATTTACGGCAGAAGTGCTCGAACACATTGCTTAAAATTTGTAATAATAGATATCAGCCTCTCCTCGCTAAAGCACTTGAGTGGAGATATCTTACTATTTTATGCTTTTTAATCGCTCTTATTTTTGCGAATAGTCTCTTAAATGCCGGACACATAAAAAAACAATTCATGCCAAATGTGCCATGGGACTACGTCGGACTCGAGATATCAATGCCGGACAACTACTCAAAAACACAAATGATGTCCTTGCTTAAAAAAGCTGAAGCGGCGGCAGAGGTACTGGATTCGGACAGCGTGCTTAAAGAACAGGGGCTTGACGGCAAGGTAGTTTTAAATACCCTCGCTTTCCTCTTCGGCTACGATATAACTGTTTGGATTGAGTTGAGTCCGAGCGTAACAGAAGTTATTGACACCGCTATTATTGGTGAGCGCTGGATCCACCATCTCGGGAAAATTCCAGAAGCCTCCAATTATCAGGCTTTAACAGGGTTCGGGGCAAAAGAAGATCAGGGTTTTTCTGTCCTAATTAATTCTAATGACAGCACACAACTCAATGCTGCTAAAACCCATATGCTAAAATCCTTAATGGAAATTCAAGGCGTCTCGAGAGTCTTAGACACCAGCGAAAGTTCTGGAATGGACCTGAATATTAGTCTCAAACCTAACGGAAACAACTTCGGCGTAGGGCTCACTGACGTCGCAAATCAGGTCCGACAGGGCTTTTATGGGGCGGAAGCACAGAGGATAGCAAGAGATCGAGAGGAGTTGAGGGTCCTCGTGCGTTATCCGGAATCAGCCCGCAAGAATGTAGAGACACTTTCAGATATGCGGATCCGGACATCAGATGGCAAAGAGATACCGTTCTACTCCGTCGCAGAAATCGAATATGTTGAGGGAGTCACAAGGATCCGTAGAGTAAACCGCGAGCGCACCAGTCGAATAAGGGCCTACGAACAGAAGAGTCTCATCACAACAGATGAGATTAGCAAAATTGTGTTCGATGAAATCCGCCCAGAACTAGCGAGAAAATATCCTAGTGTCCGCCTGTCCAAAGATGGCTTCAGCTCTGACGAAAAAGAGTTCTACGAGGCCGCTACAAAATTGCTCATCACAGCAATAGTGATAATTTATGGGCTCATGGTTCTCACCTTTAAATCGTACCTGAAGCCATTAGGTGTTTTGACGGCTATTCCATTTGGACTGATGGGCGCTATCTTCGGACATGTCCTATTTGGACTTGAGTTTAGCATGATGTCATGGATGGGAGTTTTCGCGGCTACCGGGGTAGTGGTAAACGATAACCTTGTTTTAATCGAAAGAATTAATCAGTTAAGGCAAGGAGGACTTGCAGTAAGCCAAGCACTCATGAGAGCTGGAAAAGACCGATTTAGGCCGATAATTCTAACCTCACTAACCACATTTATCGGTCTTATGCCAATAATCTTTGAGCCGAGTGAACAGGCGCAGTTTTTGGTCCCCATGGTGATATCACTCGTCTTTGGAGTGCTTTTCGCCACGACGGTTACGTTAATTTTTGTGCCCGCTATCTACCTGACTGCCGCAAGCTTTAGAGATTACTTGAGAGGAACAAAGCTGCCTACAGCATCGTTATGAGAATGTAGGCCTTGCTCAAACCAGATAATATTTTATCTGAGTGAAAAATAGGTTAAAATTCGCGGCATGTAAATTTAGTGCCAGCTCCCCTGCAGACGCACTTGATTCTTTTCAAAGAATTAGAACCTTTTCTGTGCCTAGCGCGCCATCAAACGGAAACATCCTTGTGTCATTAAATCAAATTTTACAACGGCTGGCTAACCCTGCAGCGAATCATCAACTCCTCAAAATCAAAAGAGGTGTTGAAAAAGAAAGTCTTCGGACTACCAATAATGGATTTATATCCATCACCCCTCATCCTAAAGCTTTGGGCTCTGCACTGACGCACCCCTCAATCACTACAGACTTTTCAGAGGCTCTACTTGAATTTATAACCGCTCCTTCTAACAACATTTCTGATGTTCTAGATGAACTAGACGATATTCATCGCTTTGTACACGCGCAGATCGGAGAGGAACTCCTTTGGGTCAATAGTATGCCTTGTCAAATGAAGGCGAATATCGAAATCCCGATCGCAAAGTTTGGTCGATCGAACGTTGGTAAAATGAAGCATATCTATCGAATTGGTTTGGGGCATCGGTATGGGCGTTCGATGCAGACTATAGCGGGGATTCACTATAATTTTTCTGTTCCTGACTCAATTTGGCAGCAAATTGCAGAATTTCAAAAACCCAGACTTTCCTTGAAAGATTTTAAGACTGAGGGTTACTTTGGTCTGATCAGAAACTTTCGACGCTCAGCATGGCTCCTTAATTACCTTTTTGGCGCTTCACCAAGCGTTTGTGCCAGTTTTATCCATGGGAAAAGACATAAGCTTCAGTTTCTAAACAACAAAAAGAGTTATTATAGTCCTTATGCGACCTCCCTCCGGATGGGGGACCTCGGTTATCAGAGCCAAGCGCAAGCCTCCCTAAACATCACGTACAATGATATGGACAGCTATACTACAAGCTTAAAAGCAGCGCTCCAGAAAATTTACCCAGAATATCAAGATATTGGATTAAAAGATGATAGCGGTCACCTTCGACAACTAAACACCAATTTACTACAGATAGAGAACGAGTTTTATAGCGAGATCCGGCCAAAGCAACCAACAAAATCGGGTGAGTCACCGATGCAGGCACTCCTAGACAGGGGTGTAGAATATGTTGAGGTTCGTTGCCTTGATCTTGATCCGTTCACCTTGCTAGGAATAGATTCCACTACCATCCGCTTTCTGGACACTTTTTTGCTGTCATGCCTTCTCTCAGAGAGCCCACTTTCAGACGAGCGAGAACAATATGAAATCGCCCATAACAAGAACGCATCAGTGTATCGGGGTCGTGATCCGCGGCTCCACTTACGTTGTCAAGATCAGTCCATTTCACTGAAAGAATGGGGGGCAAAAATACTTATAGATCTTCAACCTATAGCCTCACTTCTTGATGCCGCCCATGGAGGTAATGCTTACGATGGTGCGCTGGCTAAAATGGTTTCAAGAATTGAGCAACCCGCGCTTACGCCATCAGCAAGGGTCATAGATGAAATGGATACACACAACGAGAGCTATATTCAGTTCGGAATACGCTGGGCTAAGCAACATTCCAAAAATTTTGCAGCAAGAACTCCCGATGAAGCTTTGGATTTAAAACAGAAAAATATTGCAAAAGCATCGTTGCTAAAACAAAAAGAGATCGAGTCATCAGATCGTCTATCTTTTGAACACTATTTAGAGCAATATTATCGTCAGTGAGGGATTGGGGTTTGTCGAATGCAATTTCGATTTTATAATATGCCATTCACTAGTTACCGCGCTCTAAACGCCTTAAGTGCCGGAGTCTGTGCTTGGCTATTTATTTTTGCCTTTTTCTACTTACAAGAGTATCTATCTCTACAGCCCTGCTACCTTTGCTTTACCCAGAGATTCTTTATAGTTGCTTGCGGCCTATCATTCGCGATTGCCACAGTTCATAACCCTGAAGGATTAGGTCGTAAGGCCTATGCAGGCTGCTCCTCTCTATTTACGATGGCCGCAGCATTCTTTTCAATGAAGCAAATTTGGCTGCAAAATTTACCGGACGACTTGGTGCCAACGTGCGGACCACCTGTCGAGTACTTGATTAAGGAATTTTCAGTTTTAGAGGTAATACCAATGCTGTTCAAAGGAGACGGAAGCTGCGCGGATATTCAATGGCAACTTTTTGGTTTGAGTATTCCGGTTTGGGTATTGATTAATTCTGTTGGTCTCTTAACTGTCTCCCTTTATCAAATGCTCAGAGAGTAATTACGATCTCAATAAAAAATAATTTAGCCTGGATTAACGCGCCCAGCAATATATTGCACTTTGACTTATCAAAATCATAGACAATCTTTGACGGTTCTTATATTTACAACCCTGTTGTAAATATCTGTTCAATAGAATTAAGATCCACACTATGTTGCAAGCCAGACGGCAATATAATATTCTCTGAGTAAATCTTCGAATGAAGGACTTCAGAATGGGCGAAAGAGCAGATAATAAGTCCATGTGGAAACGCTTAGAAGGTATTCTTGACCACTGGATAAACCAACGTAAAGTTCTTTTATCACAGTATGGTGAGTTAGCCATTATAAAAACCTTTGATTCAAAAAACACACTTCATGGTTCCTCGCTGCAAGAATTCTGCCAATCAATGGTGGATTACTTATCACTTGTGCATTTCGAAGTGTTCGAACAGCTTTCTCAAGAAAATGTTTTTTCTCGAGCCGAATATAAGCAACAAGCCATGGACCTTATGCGTGGCATTCAAACAACAACTGATAACCTTCTTGATTTTAACGACAAATATCTCGCCCTTGATGACCTTGCAACGCTAACGTCTGATCTCTCGGCGCTGGGAGAAGAGTTAGCCCAACGTTTCGAGCTCGAAGATCAAGTTATTGGACTGATCCGCAAATCAAAAGTCGGGGAACCGCAGCTGGTAAGCTAGGTCACGCTGAAGAGCACTTTTTTCATTGGCTGCATTGGTTAAGCATCCATAGCCTATATCTTTGCGTACACCAACGGCTCGGTTTACATATCTGCTTTTAAAAGCTCCACCTCAAAAACTAGAGTCTCATTGGGGCCAATTGGTCCCTGACCTGCAGGGCCGTAGGCTAAATCTGCGGGAATAAACAACTCCCATTTTGCACCCTCCCGCATTAACTGAAGCGCCTCTGTCCAACCAGGTATAACTTGGGTTACCCCAAACTGAGCTGGCACTCCACGTTTTAACGAACTGTCAAACTCGGTACCATCTAGCAGTCTTCCAACATAATGCACTTCTACTGTGCTTTTTGCGTTTGGTCTGGCGCCTGCACCAGATTTAATAACTCTATACTGTAAACCGCTACCAGTCGTCACTACATCTGATTTTTGTTTGTTAGCACTCAAAAATTCTTGGGCTTTTTTTCTATTACTATCTGATTGTGCCGCAGTTGATTCATCCGCCATTTTTTTTTGAGCTTCCCGTTTTGCGGACATTTCTGTTTGAAAAATTTGCATTACCTCAGAAATTTGCGCCTCACTTAACCTAGGCTTTACTCCATTAACGCCGTCACTGAATCCACTCTGAAAAGCACTGACATCAAATTCTATACCCATTGATTCTATATTTTTGGCACTGTCCATACCATACAAGTAGCTAATTTTCTGTTTTTGGCTGACAAGATCATCAGTAACAGAGTCTTGCGTAGTCTGTGTACTCACTTGATCGCATGCGCCAAGCAGTAATCCAAAAGAAACAAGACCAAATTTATACATTTATTACTCCTATACTCTAGTATGTTTTTAATACGAATGCTCTGGGATATAAAAATATATCTTACACAAAACTATGGAAGTCCAAGTGTATGTCATTTATGTTCCAGTTTCGACTCACAAAAATATTTGATTTATTAATGCAGACACAGCGTTTTCAAGCAATGCTTAGATCCGTCGCTTAAATATCAAATCCCAAGTGCCATAACCGAGTTGCCGTCCCCGTTGTTCAAACTTCGTAAACGGACGATACTTTGGTTTCAACGAGTATCCTCCCAGTGTATTAGCGCAATTCTCGAAGCCTTCAGAGAGGTTCATAACACTCAGCATGTGCTCGGCATAAGGCTGCCAATCAGTCGCCATATGAAAAATTCCACCTAGACGGAGCCGGCTGCGGACAAGCTCTGCAAACTCCGCCTGCACCAAACGTCTTTTATGATGCTTTTTCTTATGCCACGGATCAGGAAAATATAGTTGTAAACGATCTATGCTCTCCATGCCAATACAATTTTCAAGAACGTCGTTCGCATCAGCGAGATATATCCGTAAATTAGTTAACCCTGCAGACTGTGCACGATTCATCAATCTACCTACACCGGGGGCATAGACCTCAATACCAATAAAGTTATTTTCAGGGTTCTTTTGAGCCATCTCAAACAAGGAATCACCCATTCCAAACCCAATCTCGATAACGAGTGGGGCCAACATACCGAACTCAAGCTTAACATTTAAAAGCCCAGAATCCACATCCAAACCAAATTCCTCCCATACTTGCTTGAACGCGCGGCGCTGAGCCTTGGTAAAACGCCCGCCTCGTATTACGTAACTGCGAATAGCGCTCGATCTACTCGCGTTAGAAACCATATTCACCATAATTTTTTAATAAACTCAACGGATGTTAGGGAAGTTTTGGCCGCTTACACAGCGATAAGCGAGGGGGGTATTTCGTAACGAATTGTTTTTGTGAAATTATATTAAGTTAAAAAAAGTTACGACACCACTTTATAGTTTTTTATTGTCTCAGTTTTTTACGTTTTAAAAATATTTAAGCACTTTTCAAATCTTAATTTATTTCTCCATCGACACTTTCACACGTTGCATAGCATTTTTTTCTAGTTGTCTGATTCGCTCTGCCGAAACGCCATACTGTGCAGCGAGATCATGTAACGTTGTTTTTACATCATCCAACCATCTACGTTGCAATATGTCTCTGCTTCTCTCGTCAAGATCAGAGACTGCTCTCGCGAGGCGCTCATTGTTGTTGGTTTGAAACTCACGATTCTCGACTATTTTTCCAGGATCAGCCGAAGGATCTGACAAATAATACGCTGGAGTGATCACGGACCCATCATCATCGTCTTCTGACGTGATATCGAAGGCTGAATCATGGGCGCCGAGACGCATCTCCATTTCCATTACATCTTTCACCTCAACCCCTAAGTCCTTCGCCACCGAGTCGGCTTCGCTTTGATTCAACCAGTGAAGACTTTTCTTCGCACCGCGTAGATTAAAAAACAGCTTTCTCTGTGCCTTCGTTGTTGCTACTTTAACTATTCTCCAATTACGCAAAATAAACTCGTGGATTTCAGCCTTAATCCAGTGCACAGCAAAAGAGACCATCCTAACTCCCTTCTCAGGATTAAAGCGCCGTACCGCTTTCATCAAACCAACATTTCCCTCTTGCACTAAGTCTGCAAGAGGTAATCCGTAACCATTGTATGAACGAGCAATGTGTACAACAAATCTTAGGTGGGCCAACACGAGTCGGCGTGCAGCGTCAAGATCGTCGTCATAATAAAGCCGCTCTCCCAAAATACGCTCTTCATCTGCAGTGAGGATCGGCACAGAGGATGCGCCTTGGATATATGCATTAAGGTTTGCACCAGGAGTCATCCACTCCATTGACATAACCGAATTATTCATCAAAACTCCTGGTGTTGTACCACTTTTACAAAAGCGGGCAATATTATAATAATAAAATTAAATTTGTTCAAATTTCTTACGGACGGAAATTATTTAAGGTTCAATGCCCCTAAGATGACGACGGACAGCTAACCACGCACCCAGTAACCCCAACAATGAACCACCGCCCAAAATACTCATAAGACTCCCCGCGCTCAACCCATGAAGCAAAAATCGGCTCTCGTAGAGGCTGGCCAATACTTCGATCGAGCTATTTAACCAGTTAACCGAAAACCAGAGTAACACAACTGATACTAAACCACCCGATAGACCAAAGATGAGTCCCGTGTACAAAAACGGTCGACGAACATAACCATCTGTTCCACCAACAAGACGAATTACTATGATCTCATCGGTTCGGCTTTGAATTGCCATGCGTATGGTATTTGCCACGGCAAGTAAGACTCCAAGGCCAAGGGTGATACTTAAAGCAGTGATTAATTTTTCTCCGATCTCCAACATAGATTTTAAACGTTGGAGCCACTGCATATCAATTTGCACTTGATCAACTCCCGAGAACTCTGAAATTTGATCGGCGATCTCTCCGGCTCGTTCCAGCCTAACGCTATCAGGTTGCACCACAAATACTGCCGGCAAAGGACTTTCTGCTAAATAATCCAAAGCACTCCCAAATCCGGATAATGTCTGGAATTCTGTCAGCGCCTCCTCCGGCGAAATGTAAGAGACGCTCGATACCCCAACTACAGTCTGTAACTGGGTCTCTAATCTCTCCAGAATTCTTTCT
>PCCK01000062.1 GCA_002731695.1 Porticoccaceae bacterium | reverse complement strand
TAAGTTTACACTTAACCACAAAACTAAGTTCCTGATGGGTATGATCTTCCGAACAACCGATGATTTCTCGATGAATCAAGTCAGACTGGTGTAAATCTTTTCTAAGTATTTCATTTCTTTCTTTATTGGCTAATTCATCGAAACAAATGTCCATGGGATTGTGAGCAGTTACAATAGCAAATGGCATAATGACATTTGAAATGTTTTCAACCCGTTTGAAAACAACACCAAAGTAATTCTGATTCATCTTTAAAGTTTCGCTTTCGATCGTCTTTATTTTCGAATAAAAAAGCCTCCAGGTTTCCCCAGAGGCTTAGATATTTAAAGTAGGTTAAATACTTTTGAGATTAAAACCTCACTGTGGAGGGAAACCGTCTGGGTCTTGGTCATGCCCACCATGTTCACCAGCATGAATATGCATGTGTCCAACCATTCCATCAACAATAACGAGATGAGCTTCATGCCCGGTCATATGAGGAAAATCACTTGCTTCAATTTCCATAATATTTTCGGGAGGAAAATTAACATCCGTTCCAGCATCTACTACGAATGTATCGTCACCTTCAGGGGTGCTGATTATTACCATGCCATCAGTTGCAGATACAACTCTACCGTGAATCTCAACATGATCAGCATGTTCATCTCCTGGCATGGGACCATCAGAGTATGGAGGCTCGCCACCAGGGATGGGAGCAGGATCACCGGTGTATGGAGGCTCGTCACCAGGGAGGGGAGCAGGGCCACCAGCGATGGGAGCGGGATCACCGGTGTATGGAGGCTCATCACCCGGGAGGGGGGCAGGGCCACCAGCGATGGAGGCAGGACCGCCCGTGAATGGAGGTTCGTCACCTGGAATCGGAGCAGGAGCAGCATTGTACGGAGGCTCGTCACCTGGTATGGGAGCAGGGCCACCAGCGATGGGAGCAGGTTCGCCCGTGTAAGGAGGCTCGTCACCTGGAATCGGAGCAGGAGCAGCATTGTACGGAGGCTCGTCACCTGGTATGGGAGCAGGACCACCAGCGTATGGAGGCTCTTCGCCAGGAATTTGGCCGTGATCGTGGTCATCTCCCTCGTGCATAATATCAATGTGATGGATGGGTCCTAATCCATCCGGACCAGTACCGACATGAATCATGACTTCTTTGCCAGTCATGCGAGCATAATCATCCATATCAAGTCCTTGATATTTTTCAGAAAAGGAGAGCATGGTTTGAGGAGAAACAGGAAAGTCCATATTTTGGCCATCATTTTCGATGACAATCATTTCTTTTGAAACGGACTCAATCATGCCGTCAACTTCCATAGGTTCAGGCCCAGGAATCTGAGCAAAAGCAAGCGAGCTTGCGGTTAATAGGGGTATAAGAATTTTCATTATTTTTTGAGTTATCTAATTAAGGGTGAATAACTTTATTAAAGTACAAATACCAATGGATTGACAATGAGAAATTTTATAGCTGCTAAACTTTTACAAAACACAACCTAGATCTTTGACAGAATTCAATATTATTACTCGTATTCGGATCTAAAAGATGAGATAAAACAATAAAGTTTAATTCATCTAAAATCTTTTAAATCCCCACTTTATTATACCTTGAAATTTCTGCAGCAACGTTTTGGTATTACCCCTAAAATTAGCCTTCTATGCTTGCTTTATTTTTTAGTGGCTCAAAGTTCGATGACGGCCCGAGCCACTTCTGATTCTTTTCTACTTAAGTATTTTGAGCCTGCAGATATCTCCCTGATGATAATGAGCGCTGCTTCTCTTTCCATTGTGCTTGCTCTATTATCTACTTATTTGTGCAGTAAATACCAAGCATTCGGGGCCATGCAAATTACAACTGCTTCCCTTGTTTTTGCACTCTTAGTAATTGTATCCTTCTTATTTATTACCAAGGGAATGGGAGTAGAACAAGGTATTTTCATCTTTGCCTACATGATTTGCGAAGTGATCGTAATTCTTCCCATGGTTTTATTTTGGGGAATGGCTGTTGGCATTTTAAATCCTTCGGAATCCAAAAAATGGTTTGGTCTTATAGGTGCTGCTGGAACTTGTGGGTGCATTCTGGCTGGATATACCGTTTCGCTTGCAAGCAAAAGCGAAATGGTGAACGAACTATCCTTGGGGCTGGTTACAATTCTGCTGATTTCTGCCAACATAATTCTGTTATTAAAAGGAGAAAAACTCAAGGTTCCTACACATTTGTCTTCAGGAAAAGCAGTGCAAAGAACGAGCCTTGCACAGAAATTCAAAGTTTTGTTCAGCGGTAGGCAATCGGTTCTAATGACTTTATTGGTAGTTTTCTCGGCAATGGCACTATCAGTAATTGACATCAATTTTAAGTTCGAAGTTCGAAAGGATCAGGAAGATCTGTACGACTTCTTTGGCTTGTTTTATACCTACACTAGCGTAACCCAGCTCATTCTTCAGCTTCTAATTGTCCGGGCAATCCTTACTCGTGGTGGAGTCATGGCAGCCATAAGTATTTTGCCCACTCTGCTTATTCTAACCTCAATTGGTGCGATTTTCTTTGGAACCCAGGACGCGATTTATGTGGGAAAGTTCATTACTCAAGTAGTGTTTTTTACTATTGAATATGTTGGTTTACAAATGCTCTTTCTGGCGGTAAGTAAACAATTGCGTGGACAAATGAACAGTGCAGTGGATGGGCTCACTCGACCAGCCACCATCGCCACCATAAGTCTGCTCATTACCTACACCTTGCCTTTTTGGCAAAGTGGTTCCGAGTCGGAAATCGTATTAAAGTTAAATTTTGTGGTAATCTTTCTATGTGGCTGTTGGCTTTTGATTTCTCGCCTTAATTACAAGGAATATCTTGCCTCCTTATCGAGAATGCTAGGTTCAAAAAAAATGGATTTTGATGATGAGCCCCAAGCCGAATTTGACCCCAAATTTATTGAAGAGTTAAAGGTTTCTTTTCGCGGCGCAGAGGCTACGGACGCACAGCTTCTTGGAGAGTTTGCCATACAGATGAACCTCCCCGGTTGGAATCAAGAGTTCAAATCCTATCTTGACTCAGATAACCAAGCGCTGCGAAAAAATGCACTGATTTACCTAGCAAGATATGAAGTGGAAAATGTGTTAAATCTTCTGATTAAAAAAGTACTCACTGATACTCAGCAGATTCAAACTGCTTTTATTAATTCTCTTTCCAAATCGGATCATCATCGCGAAGGTGGATTTTTTATAGGTTTTCTGAAATCCGAATATGGTCAGGTTCAGTGCAATGCTGCCATCACTTTAATGAATTTTGAGGATCTCAAAACTCGTGAAAAAGGGGAAAAGGTTTTTAATGAATACTTATATTCTGCGGAGGACGAAAAAAAACAAATGGCATTGAGGGCTTTGCCTAGATTACAAAACCTAGACACTAGTTTAATTCTCTCGAACTTTCTTTCCGACGAAAATTCAAAATCACATAAATTGGCACTACAAAGTTTAAATTCCTTGAATCTCGAAAGCTTATTTTCTCGAATAATAGAGATGGTCAGGAAAAACCATTACAAATCCTTAATTTGTCAAAAAGTGGAACAGTGCGGAAAAATCGCCGAAGATATCCTGGACCAAAAAATTCGCGAAAGCTTGGAAAATAAAGACTTGGAAGAGCTCAGCCTTCTGCTCGGTTTTAGACTCGAGGCAACTGAAATAAAAAAGAATGATGAATTTGAGGAGTGGCTTCGAAACCTGGGAGATCACACCGCAAGGGATGCACTTGAAATTCTTTATGTTCGAAAAATTGCTGTTAGTACTAAACCCAAAGAATTGCTAAAGTGGGCCCGTAAGAATTTGGCTGAAGTTTTAATCAGAGCAAAAAAGGTTTCTTCTCTTCTCTCCAGTGTTCCGGATCTTTCTAAATTCGATACTCTGACCTTTATTCTGACTGGCAAACAGAGGGAGTTGACTAAATTATTGACTGAAATCATCAGTATTCTTGATCGTAGTATTGATTTTGAAAAACTTTTTGAAGTCGCCCGGAAAAAGGGCACGGATGCACAGTCTGAAGTGGAGGAGGTTCTGAAAGGAGCACTCAACCCTAAACTTGCCGATGAAGTAATGTATGCGACCCTGACAACACCCGGAAGTGGAAAGAAAATGGAATTTGAAAACCTCTTTGATGAGTTATCCGCCAACTCTTCAAGTTGGTACAAGTGTTCCTTACTATTGGCAATGTATTCCAAGAATTATGAAAGCCATTCTGATTTTGTGGATTTGGCTCTAAGAGATTCGGATCCTCTAGTACGGGAGTGTGCACTGCAAACTTTGATTGAGAATGAAAAAAATCAGGAAAAAATCCATGAGAGTTGTCTGCGTATGATAGAGGACGAAAGTTTAGGGATTGCCGATATGGCCACAAATCAAATACAGGTCGCTTGAGCATGCTTACCATTCGAAAAATTCTAGTTTTGAGTAAACTCCCATTATTTCATGATATGAAACCTGAAATTTTGGCAGATCTTGCCCATATCACTCTGGAAAAGGTTTACCCCAGATCCGAGAATATTTTTGAAAAAGGAGATGAAGGATCAAGCCTTTATATTATCGTTGAAGGGGCAGTAAGAATCCATGATGCCTCTGATTCAAATAAAGTTAGTAAAACCCTAGCGGTCTTAAAAGAGGGTGAATTTTTTGGCGAACTTAGTATCCTTGATAATGAGACCAGATCCGCTTCTGCCACTGCTCAGGATGATTCGATTTTACTGGAAATTGGACAGCATTCTTTCCAACGCCTCATGGTTGAAAACTTTGAATTGTCTCAAAATTTACTCGCTTCATTAGCTCATAGAATTCGAAACTTAACCGAAAAAATTCAAAAAGATTCCTAACGAAAATGAAAATGAAAAAAACTTTTTTACTTCTGCCTGCATTGGTTCTCACTCTCTTTGTCATGGCCCAAGCTCAAAACAAAGAAACCAGCTCGAATTTTGGGGTCATCGAGGAGCTTAATCAAAAAGAACCTAGTTCATCTAGCGAAGCACTTGCCCAAAATGTCAGGCCACCTGCTCCCAGACCTGCGACTCAGACTCTTCCACGAAGCACCACCCCGAGCACAACCCAGCCAAGGAGCCGAACGGCTCCTGCAAGCAGTTCATATCGACCTGCAACTACGGCTACTCAAGCAACTTCCAGCAAAGTTTCTGCAACTGCCCCTGTGGCAAATAAAACTCCGTCCATTGGGTCCCCACAAAGCCCTTATGCTTTTCATTCCTATCGTTTAAGTTATATGCAAAGCGATCGGGTAATTGCTCTGCTCAAAGCCTTAGGATACGCCACCGTAGAGTATAGTGCTTCCAGGGGTGAATCGGTTTACACCGGGATTTTTAACGCTTTACCAGCAGCCAAAAAATATCCTCTAGTGGTAAAGTTGATTGATTCTGCAAAGACCAGTCTGATGCAACCAGCTTTGGATGGAGGGAGAAACGCATCTGGTTCAAATCAGATGGGAGGAACCTATCTTCATTCATCCACCACTGGAGCACCCGAACAAAGAATGCTGATTATCTATGAGAGAGATTCCCCCGAACAGCTCAACAGTTTATTGAATCTTCTTCGGAATGAAATTGATGTCCCTGCTAGCCAAATCGTAATTGAAGCATTGGTGGTTGAGATAACCACCGATAAAGCCAAAGAGTTTGGGTTTGAATACAACATTGAAGATAAAAGAGTAAGTACAAATTTTGATAATACGGGCGGTCTTAGCAGTGAATTTAATTCTAATATGATTAACAAATTCGGAGACAACAGTGTTCGAGTTTTAGATTCAGCAGGGTCAGGTTACGAATACCATAATACAGGTTTAACTCGAACGGTTCCGCTGAACTTTCGGGCGAAACTGAACGCGTCTATTTCCGATGGCAGTGCAAATGTTCTCTCCAATCCAACAATTCTAGTACTAGATGGTCGCCAAGCGTTGATCCGAATCGGAACTCAAGTCCCGGTTGAACAAAAGACGATTACTTCAACCGGATTGGAGCGTATCACCTACAATTATATTAATACTGGGATCGTATTGAATATCCGCCCTCGTATCTCGGAAGATGGATCGGAAGTAACGATGCAGACCGAGACTATCGTAAGTAGTTTTACGCCCAAGGCGGATGGCTCTCCGCCAGAGATTGAAAGCAAGACGATCCAAAGTTTTGTTCGGGTTTCGGATAATACTCCCTTCATTATTGCTGGGCTGATCGAAAAGGATAACACCCAGTCAACTACTGGAATTCCCTTAATTTCAAAAATTCCTGTTTTGGGAAACCTCTTTAAAAATAAGGATAATAAAAGTTCGGACCGTGAAGTTATCATTGTATTGACTCCCCATGTAATGGATTCTTCTGAGAAGTCCTTTAGTTATGTAATTCCTAAAGACTCCCAGAATTTCGATTCCTTTGATAATTTATTGTTTCGGAATGCATACCGTATTCGGGACGATGATCTATTTGACCTCTCCTTCGCCACTCAGAGTGAGTTTTACAACAAGATTCTTGCTGAGCTTAAGCAGTATAAAAATGACCATCCTGAAATTCCAGATGATTATCCTCTCTTCAGTTATCTAAAAGATAAAGTTCCTGGAGAAGATGTCATTGTGCGACGGATGATTTGGGAGATTGTCCACAAGTCTAAGTACAACCAATACATTGCAGATGACCATATTTTACTTTTCGAGGAAAATGAAGAAGCCAAATTTGGAAACAAGTTCAAAACTCACTTGTTAAGTTTGCTCTTTAATCGATTCACCGAGGGCGCAGGAAATTCTCTGGTTTTTAATTTAGCGGATCATAAAGCCCGATCTCCTGGACCATTTGAGCATCCAAGGGCGATTATTTCCATGGATCAAGTGACCGACTCTTCTAACTATGTAGAGCGGATGAGTTTGTTAAATTCAGAAGATGAAAATCGAAACACTTTATTGTTATGCCCAACCGTTTCTCCTCCAGGTGTTCGGGGGGCAACTGCCCTGGAGGTTCTCAAAGGAGTTTTAGTCCTCAAACGAATTCTTGCCCTCAATAGCACCATGCCGGTAACCATTGAAGAATTTCGCGTGGGGCGACAAATTATTTTTCCCACCGAGCAAGAACTTAAGGATAAATACCATGTGATTGATTACGACACTGCCCGCTTCTTTTATGAAATCATTAATTATTATCCCGAGTTCGAAAAAGCCTTTAATCGGGATACGGCCTCAATCATCCTCGAATTGAGAGGTGTTAAACCATAATCTTTTCAATTTACAAATATCGAAAACCTAATTTATTGTAGATACTTAATGTTGATTAAGAGTTTGCTAGTTTTGCCCCTGCAAATGAGAGTGCTCTTTTTGGTGCTGGTCTTTATGGTCTCCTGTTCAAGTGATTCTGAAAAGGTCACGGTTGAGCAGCCAGCTGAAACCTCTCAATACCCAATCCTTCCATCCTTGGATCTGAATCGGGATAGCTTTTTTCTTTCCTCGACTCATCTAATTCAGTTGGAAGTCTACAAATCACTCTTTCTAAGTCCTAATTGTCTTTATGATATTCCGGGTAATTTATCTAGTGATGCAAAGGAGAAGTTATTTGAGGAAATCAGAAAGGGCTATTTCGCTAAGAGTGTTTTCATGGACCACGAAATTAAAAAATACTATCACAACTTTGCTCATGCCATGGATGTGATGGTAACCACTCACATGTTGCTGAAAACAGGTGGTGCTATATTTTTGACCCAAGATGAACAAGCCCTCTTGTTACTGGCGGCACTTGCTCACGATGCCCGTCATACTGGTTTCATGAATTCTTTTCTTATAAAGGCAGGACATGAATATGCCCAAAAGTTTGACCATGAAAGCCTTCAGGAGAAGCAGTCATTATCTTTCCTTCTTGGATTATTGGAAAGCCATAACTTAATCCAATCGGGAGAAGATTCGAAAATCAAAAAATTTCTGAGTGAAGTTATTATCTTTACAGATATGAAGAGGCACAAAGAACAGTTGCAAAAGCTGAATGCTATCATGCCTCAAATATTATCCGAGTTGAAATCTGCAAGAAGAGGCAAGGATTTCGACTTAATCCTAGGTTCATCATCCAAAGATCTAAAAGAGAAAATAGATCTCTCTGCCAAACTTGATCAAAATACAAGATTTCTGATTGCATCTTTCCTTCTTCACTGTGCCGACATTAGTAATCCTGGAAAGGATTGGGAAGAATCGGAAAGATGGGCAATTCTGGTGCTCCATGAATTTTTTCAACAGGGTGACTTTGAAAAACAAAAAGGAATGGAGATTTCCATGAACTGCAGTCGTGAAAAAAGCTCCATCCCTGAATCCCAGCTCGGCTTTGGAAAATATATTATCCAAGAACTATACGATATTCTTCTTCAATTAAACCATGAAGCGGGGAGCCAATTTCAGAAAAACTTTGAAGCCAATCAGCTCAAGTGGACAAACTTAAGGGAGGAAGAGAAACGGTCCGGAGTTCCTTATTTTCCTCCTCCTCGTCCGCCTTCTTCAGATGCTGGATGGAACGGAAAAGGGTAGGGTATAACTGACACCTTCTAGAGGAAATTAGCTTTATTATTCCGGAAGTAAAATTCCAAAAACTTTGCTAATCTTTTGGACGAATTCCTTTTGACCAGTAACAGGGCAATTTTTTTTCCAGCGATTTAAATACTGATCAAACCTGTCGGAAGCAAAATTGTTTGTTTTGTTAAGGTATAAGCAAGCAGACCAGGAAAAAGAATCACTTTTAAAGAGAGGCAAAAGGACCGAAGCCATTTTACCATGCATGGAGCGATCCATCGGGTTTTCCACCAGAGAATCTTTATTTAAACGAAACCATTCTTGAAATTTGTCAGGATTGGCAAATGAATTCTTCTTCATTCGATTCGCAGCGTAGGATTTAAATTCCTCTGCATAATTT
>PCCK01000061.1 GCA_002731695.1 Porticoccaceae bacterium | reverse complement strand
GGTCAACGCGCACCGTGTTCGCACTAGCTGACTGTATGACTCCATTGGCATCGGTGAACGTGGCAACGCCGCTGCGGGTCGCTGTGATAACGTCGAGCGACGATGGATTCGCCGGGTCAAGGTCAAGTGTGAATGCCTCAAGTGTGCCGCGCATTGAAGTCTCAGCGTCAAAAAGCAAATAAGGGTCGAGGTCTAACGGATTAAAACCGCTTACTTTATAAAGGCCAGAATTTCCATAAACGCCACTTGTCCCGTGAAGTCCAGAAAACCCATGAACGCCAGACTTTTCTGAGAATCTAAACATTGTGGGGTTATTTTAATTATCTTCAACTCTTACAACTGTGACCGCCCAATCGACTCCAGAGGCTGAAGGTGTAAAAGTGACATCAACTTCACTGTTATCGTGGGCAACGCACAATCTAAGACGCTCGCCGTCTGCAACTGATCCTTCAGAGTAAAGCGATCCATTTCTAACAACTTGGACGTTCAGAGAACCGCCAGTTGCTTGAATTGCGTATTCTTTGCCAGATTGAAGTTTCTTAACGACTGGGGTGGTTCCGGTGCTGATTGGCATAATTGGATGCAACCACCATTTTAGGGCAAGATCACTTGTTTCATGTGGTCCCCCTAGAATGAGACATGATTAACTGAGAACCTAGATGACCCTGATTCGCTTCTGTTCAATACGTCATCAGTTAGCGATCCCGTCATTGATGAGCCGCAAATAATGCAACCAAGAAGCGCGTCCCCTCTATCTGGCGACCTTAAGCCCCTAGCTGCCATCTTCTTTTTGGACTCAACGCGAAGCTTGCCACGATCGTCCCACTCAATAAATCGGCTTGTGATTTGTTTAAATGTTGCCGGGTCAATTCCTTCGCCATTATTAGAAACCATATGAATCTTGCCTCGCTCAATCTTGCGCGCCCCTTGAATCCAGACCTCTGAGATTAGGTTAGCGTAGTTTTGTAAGTCTTTCGCCGGGAGTCCTCCATGAAATGCATTAATAGGAAACCCCTCATCCGCAAACAAATCGACCATTGGCTTGCCTAGACCGTCAGCATCACCCCAGCATTGACTACCTGCAAGCCCTTGTTGCTTGGCTAACCGCGTAAACTTACGCACTGCCTGCACTGTGTCTGTATCTGTCCAAGCGTCAACCAGCTCGACAATGTTGCCCTTACGCATATAAAAGACGTTTTCATCTCGTCCGGCTGCAAAGTCAAAGAACGCAACCTTTTCGCCGCCGTAGATCTTGGGCGCTTGTGTGTCGATGGCTTCTCTGAGGTTTGACGCCGTGATGACAAGCCTTTCCTCGTCCTCTGTAAACTCTGCAAGGTGCATTGACCGATAGAGAGGTGAAGTCTCGCCGTGCTTCCTACGATCCCGCTCTCGCTTTGCTGGGTCAATGTGTGGGCATTCTAATGACGTAACCTGACGAGTCCAAAACAAACTGCGATTTGCATGGAACGCCTCATAAAACTCTCCGACTGCTGGGCCGGGAGATGATACCCAAAGTTGAAACAAGCGAGTGCAACGATCAAACGCCTCAAAGATTTTATTTGGCACGGTCTTAGCCTCGTCAACAATAATCATTACGGGATCATCTTGTTTACTGATCTTTGGATGCCATCCCTCAGCTCTTCCCGGTTGGTCTGTTGAAAAACCAAGCGCAAAACCTCCTTCTGGCGTTTTTAGCTCAGTTTGTAGAAACGACCATTCTGGGAAACACTGCGAGAAAACCCGCATGGCAGGCCATAGTTGCTTTTCAATCTGCCTAAACGACCCAGAGGTGACCACAACCTGACCTTTAGGGTAATGCGCTAGAAACCAAAGGACGGCAGGCGCAACAAGGTTTGACGTTTTGCCTGACCCGTTTGCTGCAACTACTGAAGTGGGAAGCCCGCCGCTTTCTTGTAGCCCAATAGACTCAAGGCATTCGATTTGCCAATCATAGAGCGAGCCCATGTTGAGCCTCAGCAGCGCAAACTCGGCAGGCGTTAGCGTTGTCCCTGATGCTGCCACTTAGCTTTCATCCTTGATTTTGTTGCGAGTATCAGCAATCTGCCTGATCTTTTCCTCGTCCTCTTTCGTGAGTAAAAACGATGCCTCCTGTTTGATTGGCCCTCCGGCCTTTCCAGTCAGCTCGTTGCGCCGGAAATCAGAATACCGCTCTGGATGTAGCTTTGACAGGCTCCATTTGAGAGCGTCCACTTCCAGCCTAATCGCTTGCACCTTGGCGCTCGCTTCACCTGTGCCGGGCGCTCCTGTTGCGTTCTGAAATGCCTTCTGTGATAGCTCAATGAGCTTATCAAATAACACATCACCTTGGATTTTACGTGCTCGCGCGTATTGCTCCTTGAATCCTTCGCGATCATCCATCACCCATCCGAGCACTGAGCTAGCAGCAGGAAGGTGATCGTCTCGACATATTGAGCGCAATGATTCCCCTTCAGCCAAACGTGTCAGGATCTCGTCAGCCTTTTCTTCAGTGTAAACTGTCTGGCCTCCCCGCTTTCGCTTCTTCTCCATGCCGTCTTAAACGTTGAGTGAGGTCAGGATTTTATCAGAAAGATAAACGCCTCTTGATTGGCTACCTCTGAGCCTGTCGATCTCAGCCCATATCTCTGGCTTCATTGAGACGCTACGGGTCACGACTGTGCGCCCCTTGCCTGATCCTTTGGGTCTGCCTGCCCCTTTACGGGCTCCTCCATGTGTATTTTTTGTTTTCATAATATAAAAAATCCCCGTCTTTCCGGGGTGTCAAAGTTAGTTTAAAATCGTCTTAAGGATCGGTAGTAGGATGCCAGCCGTTTTGATGTTTTAAGCAAAGCGCATTTCTTGAATTGCGTCAATGCCCAATTACACGAATTTCTTCCAGTCTTTAGCGGCAAAAGCATTCAAGCACAAAAAAGGCAACCCCTAATTTGAACAATTGTCAAAAATCTTATTTTTTGGGCTTTAAAGTAAGCTCGCCTTTCAAGCCAGTCTCAAAACCTAGCGCGCAATAAGCTGCGATAATCGTATCACGCCGGGCGATTGCTTCATCAAGATCTCTCGTTCTCAGCCTGACCTTAATTCGTTTACCGACGACCTTAGTTGACCAAATAACTGTGACGCGCAAAAAATAGCCCCGCCCTTCTTCCCAAGAGACATGATGCTCCTTTCTTAAATGGCTAAGGCTCTCTTCGGGGTCTGACATTAGGTCATGGTTTCAAGGTCGCGCTGGATGATTGCAGCAAGCTCAATGCGATTTTCTTCGTGGGATTTCCACGTTTTACAATCGCACCAAGCTGAAAGGCAACCGGGCTCATAAGTCAGGATCGGCATTTTTTTGCAGATCTTACAAGTCCCAATTTGCCGTTGCGCCATTTTCTTGTGAATAAAGTGCTGCTGCAAAGTTGGATGATATTCATTGTAACCCATTAAAATGGTATCTCGTCACCACTGGTAACTGATGCACCTGATTGGGTTTGACCTTCAAGTCTTGGCCCAAATTGCAGATTCTGAGCTGTAATCTTGATCTTGCTGCGCTTTTGGCCGCTTTGCTTGTCTTCCCATTGGTCCATTGTCAGCCGTCCCTCTACAAGCGCAACAGAGCCTTTTTTAAGATACTGGCAAGCATTCTCTGCCTGCCGTCCCCAGACTGACACATCAAGAAAAATTGGATCATCAACCCATTCCTCTCCCTTTTTGGTTCGTTGGTTTACTGCTAAACCCAGCTCAGTCACTGAGTTACCATTTGGTAGTGCCTTTAGTTCTGGGTCACGGGTAAGCCGTCCGGCAATTATTGTTTTGTTTAGGTTCATAGATTTTCGTTTTGTTGAATGAGCGCCTGCTCTGCTGCTTGGTATGTTGCCGCCAGTCGGTCGCCCGGTTTTGACGTTGCAAGCTTGCGCAGCGCATAGCAAACATTTGCGTGGTTGATTTTAAAGATCTTACCAATGTCGTGCAGGCTCATAAATGTGTGACGCCGGATCAGGATCATAGCGGCAAACCTCGGATATGAGACGCGCCATTTTCTTGTGTATGAAAGCATTTCTTTGGGCTCTATTCCGGCGGAATCACAAACAGCCTCAATAATTCTACTCGCTACAATCGTGTCTTTGATTCGTTTAGTCATTGGATTTCGTTTTTGTGTTTTCGATAACTCTGCCAGTCGCATAGCAAAATGCCCCCGGTCTCCTCTGCTCGGTTCCAGATCGACTCGCCAACGGCAACAATCGCCTCAGAAGGGCTATGATTTGTTATAATTACAGTCGACAGCTTTTCGTCATATCGATGATCAAGAAGATTTGTCAGTGTTCGTTTTTCCCATTCAGTCCCGGCCAGCTCAGACCATTCATCAAGGACAAGAAAATGGCACCTTTTTGACATTTCTAGCTCCTCTCTAGCCAAATCGCTTCTGTGTCGATCATTATCAAACTGCTCTCGAATCTTACAAAGAAGATCGTGGCATTTGTAATAACGCGCGCGCTTCATGTCAGTTGCCACGCTTTGGCCCCAGAATGCCGCCATTTGCGTTTTACCCGGCCCCCGGTGACCGCATAAGATACAAAGGAGATCGCCCGACAGAACGCGAGCAACGTGCTTCTCTGCCATTTCTAGGCTAGGGCCATGCATGAATTCCAGCTTCTCAATGTGGCGGCGTGGGAATTTCCACTTCTTGAGCCATTTTCGGACTTGTTCTTTAGAGGGTTTTGATTCCATTAGTTGACCAGTTTTCTAGGTTTGTTTGCTCATCCTTGATTTGTAAAGCCTTAATATTTTCCTGCTCCCAACCAAGCCAACCCGCTGCTATCGCCCTGTCAATGGCGTCAGTCAAAACAGAGGTAGGGTAAAGCGCCATTCTTTTTAGTGATTTTTCCCATGCGTTCATGCTCTGGAATCGGCTTTTCTTGATCGATCGAGCCTGCTTATCAAATGCCCATTCTCTTGCGGCTTTGGCTTTTCTCTCGTCAAACTCTGGAGGGATTACGTCAATCAAATCCATCACAAAAGGACATCCCCCTTTGGGGGATTGAGGGGGTACTTCTTTCTTTTCTTTCCCTTCCTTTATCTTATCTTTCTTTTCTTTACCTTTCGTTGGGCTTTTGCTTGGCTTTTGCTTGGGTAGTTTGCTTGGGTCTTGCTTAGAGCCATTTATTTGAGCGGCTTTGACCTTTGCTTCAGAGGTTGATTTCCCGCCCTTTCTACCAGCTTCACGGCGGGCAATTGCTGTTTGCTCCATGCTCTTTGGGTAGTAGTTGACGACCAAATGACCTTCCTTATCAAAATAATAAAGCGCGCTTTCAGTCTTCACTTCAAGAAGAGTCACGCCTGCAATCTGTTGCCATTTTCGGCACTTCCAACTCGCTGCGTCCTTAATCACGCCGCCATTTTCTTGAGACGCACACCAGCCAAGCAGATTCAACCACGTTGCTCGCTCGACTGGCTCCGCGCCCAAATAGTCCTCCGATCTCAGAATATCTGTGTTTATGTTTAAGTAGTTCATTTTTGTGTAGTTTTGTAGGGTCTTGATCCTTGTCTAGATGATCCCGCTGGCTCTATTTCGCCAAGCCTTTTCAGCTCTGAGAATCGTCCACTGATCGCATTCATGCCAATTTGCCAATCCTTGGCAAGCTCTTTGCACGTCAAGCCTTGATTTCCGGCGTTGTTTATTGCAAGCAATACCTCAATTTGTCGTTGCCTTAGAGTTGGTTTAACTTTTGTCTGGAAGGCTTCGGCAGATTGCTCATTTCCTTGGTGCTTGTTCTGACAAACATCTTGCCACTCGTCAAAAAGGTCAGGGATCACTTGCGCCCCCCTTTCTGCTCAAACGCTCCGGCTTCCGTAATCGTTAGCTCTACCGCTGGCCCTTGCTCGCGCCTTGTAGAGTCCTGATCTGAAGACGTTCGCTTAATGAATGTCATAGAGTCATCAGTAAACCATCCGCAAGCAACCAGAGCGTCTTCTAGCTGCTTATAGTTGCCACGCAGCACGCTGCTAGAGTCCCAGAACCTTTGACCTTTGCCTAGGACACGCACAACGTGAACACTTACCGGGAACAGGTAAGGAGTCCTTACCAATCCAAGAGATCTAATCTCAAACTCAAACCGTTTCCGATCTTTTGCCGACCCATGCCATGACCGCCCTTGACCGTTGTTTTTGTTGGTAATCTCAAACGGCAGAAAGACGGTTTCTGTAAAAACATCATTCATTAGCGCCTCCTTTCGGCTCAATGCCTGCCAGTTCTTGGATCATGTAAGAAATTGACGCCGGAAACAGCGGATCGAGTAAAACCGGATCAATGCAAGTCTTCCAAGCGTCCTTTTCGCCTTTACGATCAGCAAGGTATCGTTTGCAGACATCCTTGAGCGCCATATCAGCGCAATGCCAGCCAGCGACTAGATGCGCGTTAGGGATCTCATACGGGTAAGCCTCAAAAGGTGCAGTTGTCTCTTGCGCAAGCAATACCGCCTTGCGTTTGTCAGGTAGGCTGTAAAGCTCACAAAGATCTTTTGGCACTTTGGTCGCTAATTGCCTTAACATTTCCAAGTAGATGGCCATCGAAAAGAAATAACCTAGCTTAATCGACTCCTTGCTAAAATCCTCGATATGGATTGAGCGGCAAGTTTTGTAGTCGTGAAGCGTGTCGCCCTCTAAGACAAGATCAGGCCGACCTTTCATTTGCACCGGGATCGTAACACCGGGCGCAACCGTAATGTCAACCACGCAGAAAATGCTAACCTCAACCCGCTTTTCTTTTTGGTCGATGTTTGAAAGAACTTCCCTAGCCTCGTAATTCATCGGCGCAAAATCCAGCGCGTCCTTCATGCCTATAACCGTCTTGTGGTCAGTATAGCTATCATCTAGCACCAGAGCGGTCTCTGATAGGTCTAGCATCTCTTTAGAGTTCTTGTTTAGACCAGAATCAGCGGCCAGCTCTCTCTCAATGCGTGACTTAATCAAAACCTTTTGCTCTGACTCGTCAGGAGTGCGGCCATTGTCTGCCTTGAATGCTTTGGCTTCGGCAAAATTACACATAAATTTGCGCGCTGAATAATCCGAAAAAAGCTGGTCACGTTTGCGTTCTAGTCTTGACGCTTCCATCTCTTTGCGGCGTTCGTCGTTGATCACGATAAACTTGTCAGACTCAAGGATTAGCCTGTGCGCAAGCGTCCCAAGACCTAGAGACTTAGATCGTTTGTTCTCAATGTCTCCGGCAAGGTATGACCGAAGACGGGCAGCGGAGCCTTTTGGCTCACCAAACCCGCCAAGGTCTTCGACTGCTTTCTTGAGGCCGCTAGGTGACAATCCGTCAGCAGATCGATACTCAGTGTCTGGCATACCGATCACAATCTCGTTGCGCGGATTAGTCGGATAGATAATGTTTTCAAATGGGTCTTTCATAGATTTAGTAATTCGTTAATTTTCTCTTCGTTAATTTCGTCATGGTCAATTGCCTCGCTGACTTCGATCCAAAACTCAAGCCCTTCCCGTGTTTTAGACCACTCAGCAAAGCTTGCAACAGCGTCAAAGATAGAATCAACCCTAGATGTAAATCGCTCAGGGTTAGCTTGTCGTATGGCTCTCGTCGCAAGTGGTTCGGGTAGAATGCTGAGTGCTTCAGCAAGTGTGCGTTTTCTCATTATGATTCTGGGGTAAATAGTTTGTCCCAGCCTGACACAATGCGACCTTTAACCTTGTCGCTTTGCTCTTCCCAGCCCCAACCGTCAAGATCAACGCCCTTTTTAGTCAACGCTGCATTGAGCTGATCGCTGGTCACGCCTGCGCGCTCCATCTGCAACTTAATAGCATCTTCAACGGTTGTTTGTGTCACCGTGTCGGGCTTTGGTAAAACGCCATCGGTGTCGTCGTCAGTGAAGACAAGCCCGAGCGCGGCCTTCAAAGCGTAGCGTTCGCCGTAGGTGTTTGTGATGCCCCCGGCTTGAATGTCGCTCGTGAGCTGGCTTTGAGGTTTCGCAAATGGGATTGGGATCGTGGTTTCTGGGAAAGTAAAACCTGAGATATGCAAGACCCGGCAAATCGTGATCTGTTTGTTGTTTTGGATCTCGTGGCTAAACGTCCAGCTTAAACCGTGCTTATCGGCGTAGGGTTTCACAAACCTAACAAGGTCATCCATTGCGCTGTAGCGGAACGCAACCTGACCGCCGCGAGTTTTAGCGCCGTCCCTCATTTTAGGGATCACCGGAACCTCTTGCTTGAACAGGGCTAAATCCCGATAGGCTTCGTCTCTTGCTTGACGATCTTTTTCTTGGTTGTGCAGCTTCACGAGCTGCTCAAGCTTATTAGCGTCAACCTCTGGACTCTTGGCAAGTTCAAGGATAAGGGCAAGCTGAGAATCAGCTTCTGTCTGTTGTGTTATAATTTCACTCATAGTTTTAGTGTTTTATTTCAATTGAAGGTATCGTTTGATGCGAGGCCATACCTTCAGCCTAGATTTTGAGTAATCGAGCCCATCACTCCCAAGAAATGCCCGGATGAAGAAGCCGATTGATAGAACCGTCAGGATTACTGACAGTATAAAGAACGCGAACGTTAATGTTGTAGCCATGCAAGAGACTTATTGACACTGATCGGTGATTGCAATGCTTATTTTGGTTTTTTTACTTTAGGCTTGTCAGCACACCACAAAGGTGTGTTTTCTTTACAACATGAGAGAGTTATTCTTAACAATTGGCGTTTTGCTGACACTACCTTTGATGATTGCTATCATTTGGGCGAATTTATTCAAAACTGAAACCCGCCGCCAAAAAAAGACAAAAGATCGCAACAAATGAAGATAACTTGTTATTATTTTGAAAGAACAACACCACCAGCTTACACTCTCAACCTCTTTATCGTGTATCTAGCAGCGTTAGACCGTTAACTGGGGACCACTAGCAACAATGGAGAGGATCGCTTGCAAAGGTCATTCTCTTTTTCGTGGCTTGGATTACACTAACCGTTGATCACGTTCGCGACCGTTTAGCGGTTGATGAGCTTGGCGCTATTGAGGCAACAGGAGGAGGAGACGGTAACCGTCTGGCCGGGATACTGTTACAGGTCACGGCATTGGTAAGAGCTAAGGTTGCCGCTTGTGATGACAACCCACTTGGTGACGCTGGAACGATTCCAGAAGAATGCCTACACGCTGCCGCCACGCTCGCCAAGCATGACCTGCGCGCAAGCCTTCCTTCTACTGGCCTAGAAGACGAGGGAGATTTGAGAAAAGACGAATACCGGGCTGCGCAAGACTTCCTGTCTGATGTGGCTGCTTGTGACATCGGTATCGAAAAACCAGATGGTTCATATATTGGCGGCAGAGATACCGGATGTTTTGGCGGCGATCCTCTATACAAATTTTAATGAGCGCGTTCCTCGATAAAGCTGATGAGATAAAAACACTCCTTGATGGTGTGTCTGCCCTTTCGTCGGTTGAGGTAATTGTTGATAAACAAAAAGACATTGCTGCCGAGTTTGCTAAAGCGATCCAAAAGGCAAAGGGTGGCGTTATTATCATCCTATTTGATGGCTACGAGCCGAATGATTTAGATGTCAACGATACAACGCTTATTTCGTCGTTTTCAATCACAATTTGGACTCAGCCCATCCTAAGAGGCACTAATCCAAAGAATACCGATTTGGTTGAGGCCACTCACAAAGCTTTACACGATTGGAAGCATGACGCTTTCTGTCAGAACAACGCGCAAGTTTTGCGGGGTCGATTGATACCCAACCCAAAATTCTTGATCCACGAGTTGACCCTTCAATTAAAACATAATTTACCCTAATGAGCGAAGAAGCTAAAAAGCAGGCTAAGAAAGCCGCCAAAACAAAGCAAGCAAAGCCTAAAAATGAGGTTTTGTATTCTTGTGTAGTATTAGAAAATGTTAAAATCGGATCATTGTTTTGCTCGTATGGTGCAAAATTAAATCTACCAAAAGACAAAGCTGAAGCACTTAAAGAACTTGGCAAAGTAGAAATTGAAGGAATCTCCTAATTACATAAAATAAAAACAACTCTAAAACCCTAAAATATCATGGCTCAATACAATTTGCAGAAAACAATGCTAGGCTCAACGCTCTTCTTTATCGAAAGTGGAGTAACAGTTGAAGGTGCAGTGGTAGGCCCAACTATCAAACCAGACATCACGCCTACCACTAATTGGAGAACTCTTGGATGTGTTAATGAACTTACACCATACCAAGTGACTGAAGAAGATACCCCGTTTACTTGCTTTGAAGGAACAAGATACCGCCAAGAATCAAGCACTGTTGTGCTTCAAGATGGCTGGGAATTTACACTCAAAAATCATTGTGAGCCTATTTATCGTCTAATGCTTGGTCTAGACGCTGAGTTTTCTACAAACGCAGCAACTGTAATTCCATATAAGAAAAACATTAGGCAGATTTACGGATACTTGAAATTCCAAGCCAAAAACGTTAATAAAGACCAACAGATTTGGACAATGGACCTCTGGGGTAAACTTGAAATGATTGAGATGCCAACTTACAACGATAAGTCTGTCTTCCCTCGTTTGCGTTTCACTAATGAAGATAGTGCGCAAAACGCAATCAAATTGGAAAATATAGCTAACGCATAACCTAATGGCTCACGTAAAAGTAAAGGTTAAAATAGGAGACACGAGCGCCAACGGGCTTTATAAGCAAGACAGCTCGACTGTCTGGTCTCAAGTTTCACCTAATAACGATTACAAGTTTAATATTGATGCCGGTAAATGGAGGGTTGTAGCTAATTCGTCAGGAACTCCGATTATTAAGGAAGTATCGACTGGGACTCAAAACGCTAACCCAAAAAACGCAACTTGGAACAATTACACAGTAACCGAATGGGCTGACGTAACCACAATTGCAGCTTCAAGCGCAAGCCCTTCAGTTTCAAATATTCCAACTTCAAGCCCTTCACCAAGCGCAGTTTTAACCATTTAATTTATGACCCAATCATCTTATCGCTACACCTTAAACGGCGTAGTTTTATTAGACTATGGCGATAAGATGATTGAGGAGCCAGTGCATCCAATTTCTCAACAAATACAGGAAAGTAGGTTTGTAGGCGCTAAATGGGGGAAAGCTCGATACCGAGGGAACGCAATTAGGTCGTTTTCTTGGTCGCGAATTATGACCTTTACAAGTTTAGCGGAGCGGCAAACTAGACAATTGCAATTGGCCTCTTCTTATTTAACCTTAGGTTCTGGTGATTTGTTGATTGAAATTCAAAACGGAGGATCGACTCAAGTAAAAAACTTTTGCCTTGAAAGCGTAACGCCATCACAAAGGTGGGAAAAAAACCAATTTGATCTTGTAATTGCTTTTGAAGGGTTAGGGGGTGAAGAACTAACGATCAGTGATGGTGGGTATTCACAAAAATGGCTTGCAACAGACAATTCATTATGGGCTGCTAATGACTCAAACAAATGGGAACTAATATAAAATGCAAACTTACACAATAATCAACAAATCTAAAGGGTCTCCTGACAATAGTCAAAACACTCTTCTCCACCTTTACAATCAAACTCTAGGCTCAGGCGCAAGAGTTGCTCAGGGAGACGGCACAGCAACCGGTCTGATTTTGTTTGCTAATGATTTTGGAGTTGAAAACACGGCTGGTTTTTACACTAAAATCGGCACGCTTGCCTCGGCAGACCGAATTGTCAATTACCCTGATGGAAATGGTTTTATTGTCCTAGGGGATGGTACTGGAATCTCTAGCGTTACAAGTTTTAGAGAAGCACTGGACGACCAAAACAAAATTCTTGCCGCAGATTTCGCGACGACAAACAACACGCCTCAAGCTGTAAGCGGATTTAATCTTGCTGTTGAAACTAATAGCGTTTACAAGATTTTGGCTGTTTTAAGAGTGGAAGGTGCATCGGCTTCGTATTGTATTAGGCCACGGTTGACAGGCCCAACTTCGTCGCTTTCATATTTAACGGCAAGGTTTACAGCTAACAATGAGACTTTTGATATTAACGCTTTTGATAACGATGTTAATTTTACTAGTTTTGACGCCGCTAACACACCGGAAATAATGACTATCGAAGGTATTTTGGCGACAAATTCAGTTAACCCTTCTGCAAATTTTGGTTTATCTATTAAATCTGAAGCATCAGGACAACAAGTCAAAATTCTTGCGGGCTCCTTGTTATCGCTTAAAAAAGTGTAATTAAATGGCTGGTAAAAATGTCGATATTAATTTTCGTACACGCGCAGACTCCAAAGGAGCACGCGAAGCGGAAAAAGGTATTAAGAAAGTTGGGCGCACTGCCATCGACACAGACCGGGCGCTTGATAACGTAGAAGACTCTGCTGCCGATCTTAGACGAGAACTTGATAAGATTGACGGGCTTGACCCAAAGATCAGAACTGACGTTGATAAGCTTGCAGGATCGCTTGAAAAGACGGCTGTTAGCGGTCGCCAAATGGCAACCGCTCAGGGCAAAAACGCCAAATCGACAAAGAACGCCGGACTTGCAGCGTTAGAATTTTCGCGAGCCGTTGAAGATGCTCAGTATGGAATGAGAGGTGTGCTTAACAACATACCGCAACTTGTTCAGTTTATGGGTGGCGGCGCTGGTCTTGCTGGCGCTATCTCGTTGGCTGCTGTTGGATTGACCCAATTAGTTGAGGCTTTATCTAGGTCAGGGAAAGAAATTTCAAATCTTTCAATGATTGTTGAGGTTGCGAGGGATCAAATCAACGAGCTTTACAAAATTGCGGCTAAAGATGGCACTTCTGCGATGCGCGCCCAAATTGCCGCCGTTGTTAGTTCTCTTGATGATCAAAGCTCGGCGCTTGCAAGAAACACAAACTTAATCCAAAAGAAGAGACAAGCAGAGCTAGAGCTTGCTAAGATTACGCAAGACTTAGAGCTGCAAGAAATTGCAAGAGCAGAAGGAGCTTTAGAAATTAGCCCGCAAGAGGCTGATGAAAGGCGCAAGCAGCTAGAAATTGCAAAGGTTCAAAGTGCTGCCGATGAAAAGATCTTACAGGGCAAGGAAAAGGTTGAACTGCTTAACCAGCAAAGACTTGCGGCAGGAGCGGAACAAGTAAAGCTTGATGAGAGGATAGCTAAATTACAAGAAAAAGAGGCGGAACTCCGTAATAAACGCAATGCTTTGCAAAGTCGTCAAGAAACTGCTGAGGAGGCAATAGCAAAAGGAGAAGAAGAAATAAAACAACAGGGTTTTTTCTCCCCTACGAAAAAAGCTATTGGAGAAGCTAGAATTGAAGGGGCTGAACTTATTTTTGGAGAAGAGCAGCGCAGACAATTAATAGAGGTTGAACAACGTTTAAGCCAATTTGAAGGCTCTATTGAGACGTTAAAATCAGCTAGGAAAGCCGCTGAAGAGCAGCAAATGAACTTAAGTGTTGCACAGGGTGAAGCGTTTCAAATAGCTGCGTTGACAGAACAAACCGAGACGCAAGCGGTTGCGCTTAAAACCAAGCTGATAGAAGCAAAGGCAAGCAATGAGGTTGCAAAAGAAGCACGAGCAGAACTTTCTGCTGGTGTATCGGCGCTTGAAACTGCCGCAAAAGACACTTCGGCAATGACTGAAGCCGATCGCAAGCGTGTGGAAATTGCCAACGAACAATTCCGCAAAATTATGGATGACGATACTCTGACCGCTGAAGAGCTAGGTCAGACAAGTCAGGTTCTTGGTCGTCTTACAACTACGGTGGTCGGAGCCACTAAGGAAAACACTTTGATGATTGATCGACTGCAAAGCACCGTTGACCAACTAACCCAGACAATAGCGACCACAAAAACTAAAAATATTCAATTGACTGAGCGGGTCAACAACCAGAATCCCCGGAGATGATTACTATTGCAGGAGAAAAAGGTAAAACGTTTGGGCCTGCACAAATTGATTTTGCAGAAATTGGAGCAAGCGGCTCATTAAATTATCAATCGCTTGGTGTTGATGAATTAACTTTTTCAATCGAACCAGAGTATTTAAATGCTAAAGAGCAAGAAATTCCAGAAGAAGGGCAATACATTGAACTGTTTGAAAGCTCACAAAGGATTTTTTGCGGGATTGTGACAAACGTCCAAAACGAATGGGGGGAAGGAAACTTGTCGGTTGATGTTGTTGTCTCAGGCGCATTCTGGTGGCTAGAGCAAACTGCTCTTTCTGAAATTGTTGGTGTTGGAAGCGAGGCAAGCGAAAGACCACAATTTAGATGTGAGATTGGGGGGGTAGAAAGCCACATTCGGCGGTTGTTTGACAGGATGCAAGATCTTGGTCTACCTGTTGCTCTTGGCGAAATGGACGCTTGTTATGATATTCCTACAACCACATTTCAAGATGCTTCGTTTGCAAGAGCCTTGTCTGAACTTCTTAGAATGGTACCTGATGCGGTCGGTTGGTTTGATTACTCAACAACTGGTCATCCGGAGTTTAGAGTTTCGCGAAGAATAAACGAAGAACTGCAAAAAATCTCAAGACCGGAAGACGCAACATTTAAGTATATTGGCAGCGATTTAGGCGCTCCGGGTAATTTAAAATTTCGAGGTATTGCAGAAAGTAATGGGAAAATTTTCTGCACTCCTTACAATAATAATCACATATTATTAATTGATCCTCTAGATGATACTACTAGTGAAGCTGGTGTTGTTATTGCCAATTTAGGGGGTAATATGATTGACACAATCAACGCAAGTGACGGTTTTATTTATGCAAACCCTGCTAAATATAGTTCCTACTTTAGAATTAATCCCTCTGCTGCTGGTACCGTTAGCGACCCTTACATTAGCCCACCCCCTCGGGTTGCTACAGACTCAACTGATTCTTATTTAGGTTTTAACCCGGAAAATGTAAGAGGAGGCGCAGAAATTAATGGGAACATATATGGATCCGTTTATTCTAGAGCCGCAAGTGTAAACAATGGTACACCATACGTTTTAAAAGTTGATATTGATCATCCAAAATTGGAGGCGCACAGTTCTACCCCCCCTAATGCTTATGGAAGAACCTTGCTAGATATTAATTTCCCTGTTGACAATAACGGCAATAGGAATGGCGGTATTTATGAAGTTCGCCCAAATTGGGAAACGGAAATTGCCGGGTCTGATTACACATGGATTTATGATAGCTATTATGGCGCTACAAAAGCGGGAAACGGAAAAATTTATTTAACTCCATATGGTGCTGATAAAATAGTAATTGTTGATCCTGTAACTGATTCCGTTTCAGTTGGAAGTGATTTAATAACAGGAAATGAGCCCTATTTTACTGCCGCAAGCTGGCCAACAAATTCGAGTCAAGTACAAGACATTAGTATCCATTTTACTTATTGGAGTAAATACTCTGGGGGAACTTATGTCCCAGAAAATGGTTGTATTTATTGTTTTCCTCGACACGCCAATGCAATATTAAAAATAGACACAAGTAACGATTCAGCGGTTGAAATACCTTTGCCACCTGCTTTACGTATTTATAAAAATACTTATTTAAGCGGAACAAATTTCCAATTCGACGGATACAAATTAAAATCTTTTTCTTCTGTATTAGGTCCAGATGGAAAAGTGTATTCAGTGCCTATCGAAATTCCATTTCTGTTTTGGATTGACCCTAAAACTGACGAAATAGGTTACAGAGACATTTCTGGATTGCTTGAACAATCTGGTTCAAATGGCGTTGAGTGGTTTTCGTATGGTGTAACCTATAAAAACGCAATTTACTTTGCCCCAATGAAATCAAGGTATGTTTTAAAACTAGAGTTTTCATACCAAAACGGTGCAGAATTATTAACTTTAGGATCTGATCCAGTAATATCTGGATCTTTAGAGGCACAATATTCATTAAAAATTGACAGCGTTTCTGTGCCTTATGCTGAAAGGCTTCTTGATGGGTCGATTTCATTTAAAGAAATCTCAGCAGGTTCAACTTCTGGAACTCGTCAGGTCGTTCCCGTTAGTGGGCCTGAGCTGGTTGATTTTGTACCTCCTGATCCTATTGATGGCGTTACGATAAGCACAGCCGACGCAATGGTAAACTCGTCAACCGTACAAAAAACAACAATAGAAAAAGTGTTTCCTGTTTGGTATCGATTTGAGTCTACCTATCCATCAATAGCCGCGACAAGAAATTTAAATCTTTTTTCTAACGATGCAACCTCACAGCTATACTCCGCTGGGGTTGTTCCGTTTATTAAACTGGAAGACGGCACAGATTTAGACATAAACACTCATAACCGTTTTGCTGTTATTTATAACCCTAATTCTGAAATTCCAAGTTGGTTGTCTGATGTTGAATCAGTGCAAAAAGCAAGACTTTCGGGAACAGTTTGGATCTTTGAGGATAATGCTACGATCACAGACGATTGGATCGTTGATCTAATTAATGATTCTGATTTTTTTAGCAGAGTAGTGGGGGGTCCAGACAATAATGACACAACTATTTTCTTTGATTTAGATGTTGAAATCCTTTTGCTTAATCGTCAATTGTCAGATCAGACCTTTTACAAGCCACTAAGCTACATTTTTGAGACTCCCCCGGGTGACTTTGCTGAGAACCTAAGAGCGGCGCAAAACTGGCTTCCTTATATTGGAAGCGTAAACCTAGAATCAGAAAACCCGCCATTCGTAAGAAAGACGGGCTCGACGATCAACCTAGCAGGCGGTAGATCTGTCTGGGAGTCGATGGGAGGGCTTGTACAGGGCGAGACGTTCGATTTGTTTACTAGAGAGCAAAGTTTATCCCTTGGCCTTCCTGAGCGGCTTACAGGCTCAACACCAGTAACAAGGCTTGAGCGATCCAGCTCTGATAGCCTTATCATCCTTTAGGGCAATCTCAGCCTCTTCGCGCCACTCAGACACAGACAAATGGCTCATTGCTGAGACGTAGACCGAATTTGCCTCAAGGGCTCGGTTGCTGGCAATGTCTACAAAGTAGAACACGCCATCGCGGCCACCACCTGCGATCTCAAGACCGAGGTGGCTAATGGCT
>PCCK01000060.1 GCA_002731695.1 Porticoccaceae bacterium | reverse complement strand
TAAGTAAAGTGGTCATGAAGGCTCCGAACACCGCAACTAGTTTTTTTATATACTATGAAATGGTATAGTGATTTTAAGGTAATGTCATGTTGCCGTAGTAGCTTTATTGGTGAAACATTTCCAATTGCGCTTGCTTTTTATAGACGTTTACTAAGGATGGTGAATTGAAAAGAAATCGTTTGCCTACGGTGGCTGCAATTACAGTCATAATGCTATCGTCTTTTAGTTCTCTCGGAGAAATCAGGGGGGCCAGCATTGATCCTAAGGTAATTTTTATTGATAGATCGTCTAAAAAAATTAAAGAGTTTGATGTTAAAATACCAACGGAGCAGAATTTTGATCCTTTTGATCTCATAGATAAACTCACTGTTTCTTTAGTGCAAATTATCTCGACTTATAAAAATACAGACCCTCTTGAAGAGGAAGTTTTTATTAAAACTATCACGGAACAAATGTCGCCGCATATAGATTTTTGGCGTATGTCGCGCGCCGTCATGGGTAAGTACCGCAAAGTAGCTACTGAAAAGCAGTTGGCAGAGTTCACAAATGTATTTCAAAAAAGCATGTTGGAAACATACGGTCGTGGCCTTCTTAGTTTTAACGATGAGAAAATCATTATTATAAATCGGCGAAAAATTTCACGGGATGAGCAGAGGGTCTCAGTAAAACAGGAGATCCACAGTCTAGGAAAAGTTTATCCCCTTTCATATACAATGAGGAAAAGTGAGGCGGGAGCATGGGTTATTTCAAATGTGGTTATAGATGGGATAAATCTTGGTAAAACTCTACGTAATCAGTTTGGTTTAGCAGCACAAAAAAATGGTGGCAATTTAGATACTGTAATTGAGAATTGGTTAGCAAACACTGAATGACTGTTAACTCCGAGATTAAATTTTGATGTCGACAGACGAACTATATACTCTTTTGGACCCCAAGTTTTCAGGATCCTACATTGATGTAAAGCGCAGCGGTAATCAATATTTGATAACCATTGTGGACGATGTGTTTGTCGGTAAGAAACCGGTTCAAAGACAGCAGTTGGTTTATTCTGCGCTGCAAACAGCGATCACTAGTGGAATTATCCACGCTGTTCAAATCAAAACATACAGCAAACAAGAGTGGCAGCAGATTATTTCTAATATGGGATAGAGTGCTTTACCGATGGTATGGTGGCCACAAAAAGTCAAGTAATTTTCCTAGGCATAATATGGAAAAATTAATTATCCAAGGTGGTACGCCGTTAATCGGGTCTGTGGAAATATCGGGCTCAAAAAATTCTTCTTTACCTATTTTGGCCGCGATGCTGCTATGTGAGGGTAAAACAACGGTTGCAAATTTGCCTCATCTTCAAGATGTGACGACTTTGTTGGAACTGCTCGGTTCTCTCGGAGTTGAATTAAGCATAGATGAAAATCGTTACGTCGAGGCCGATACGCGTACAATTCACAGCTTGGCAACACCCTCTGAGTTGGTCAAAAAGATGCGTGCTTCAATTTTAGTGTTGGGTCCGATGGTGAGTCGGTTCGGAGAGGCTAAAGTATCTTTTCCGGGTGGTTGTGCGATTGGCAGCCGCCCTGTGGACCTTCACATCGGGGGGATGGAATCTTTAGGAGCCGAAATCACAATAGAAAATGGGTTTATTAAAGCTTCTCGGAGAGGTCGTTTGCGCGGGGCGACTATAAGTTTGCCCTTCCCTTCAGTTGGAGCGACAGAAAACATTATCATGGCGGCCTCTTTAGCTGAGGGAACCACGCGAATAAAGAATCCTGCTTTGGAACCTGAAATTGTCGACCTTGCTAATTGTTTGAATGTTTGGGGAGCTAATATTCGCGGTGCCGGAACACCTACGATATTAATTGAGGGCGTTCCAAAAATGAATGGTGGTTTCTTTCGAGTAATGCCAGATCGAATAGAGACTGCGACTTACTTAGCTGCAGCGGCTGCAACCGGTGGAAAAGTGCGAACAAGGCACGTCGAACTATCAAACATTGGCTCAGTGCTTGAAAAATTTCGGAAAACTGGAGGCGATCTAACACATGGTACAGATTGGATAGAGATTGATATGCAAGGTAAACGCCCAAAGGCAGTGGATTTTACAACTGGTCCTCATCCTGGCTTCCCAACTGATATGCAAGCTCAATTTACAGTAGTCAACTCTGTAGCAATGGGGACTGCTTCTGTAAGGGAAACAATTTTTGAAAATCGCTTAATGCAAGTACAAGAACTTCGCCGAATGGGGGCAAAAATTGATTTAAATGGTAATTTGGCGGTTGTTACAGGAGTGCCCAAACTCACAGGAGCTCGTGTTGTAGCTTCCGACTTGAGGGCATCAGCGGCGCTAGTCATTGCGGGAATCGCGGCAGAGGGAGAAACAACGATTGACGAAATTTACCATGTAGATCGCGGGTATGAGTGTTTCGAGGAGAAATTACATAAGCTTGGTGCTAAAATCACTCGATTACCGGATTAATAGATAGGGGGGAATGGTGTTGCATATGGTAACATTAGCCCTTTCAAAAGGGCGTGTATTGAGAGAATCGCTTCCAATATTACGTGAGGCCGGAATTTTTCCAGTAGAAGATATTTTTGGTAGTCGCAAACTAATGTTTGCGACCAACATCCAGCACCTTAGATTAGTGATATTGCGTGGAGTTGATGTGCCAACTTATGTGCAGTTTGGCGCTGCCGATCTGGGAATTACCGGTAAGGACCAGCTTTTAGAACATGGCGGGGAGGGGTACTATGAGCCACTTGATTTAAAGATCGCCCCCTGCCGGCTTATGACTGCGGCATTACCGTTCGTCGAAGTAAGCTTCGATCGAACTGTTGTAGCGACAAAATATGTCAATGTCGCTCGAAGATTTTATGCTGAAATGGGACGCCAAACAGAGTTAATTAAGTTATATGGCGCAATGGAATTAGCCCCAATATTAGATTTGTCAGATGAAATAGTCGATATTGTAGATACAGGGAATACGCTTGCCGCACATGGGCTTGTCGCTAAAAAGCTTATCGCCAATGTAAGCTCCCGTTTGATCGTGAATAAAATAGCTATGAAAACTAATTTCAGAGTCGTGGACGAAATTATTAATTCGATAAGGAACGTTGTGGGGTCTGACTATGAAGCAATTTGATAAAATCAGAGTACTGAACACAAATGACCCAATTTTTGATGATACATTTCTTCAGATCAGCGATCCTGAGATAGCTGAGAGCGAAGCAGTTGATAAGATCGTAGATGAAATTATACGAGCAGTGATTGATGACGGCGATGACGCGCTCTTGGAGTATACCAATCGATTTGATGGGAGAAATTGCCGTTATGTAAGAGATTTGATCGTTACGCATGATGATCTTGAACACGCAAAAATGAAAGTTGAGCCAAATATTTTGGAGGCCTTGGAGTTGGCGGCAAAAAGGATCGAAACTTATCATCAACGTCAAGTACAGAAATCTTGGCAGTATCGTGAGAAAGATGGAAATCTGCTCGGACAAAAAATTACTGCAATAGAGCGAGTAGGAGTTTATGTTCCAGGAGGAAAGGCAAGCTATCCGTCGTCGGTTTTGATGAATGTTATCCCCGCGCGAATTGCAGGCGTGAATGAAATTATTATGGTTGTGCCTGCGCCGAAAGGAGAAGTTAATCCGAGTGTTTTAGCGGCCGCTGCGTTAGTCGGAGTTGAGGAGGTATGGACTATTGGAGGAGCGCAAGCTGTCGCCGGCCTTGCATATGGCACCCAGTCTCTAAGAAAGGTTGATAAAATAGTGGGCCCCGGAAATATATATGTCGCTTCTGCTAAACGTAAGTTATTTGGGAAAGTTGGTTTGGATATGGTTGCTGGCCCTAGCGAGATCGTCATTATATGTGATGGAGGGACCAATCCAGATTGGATTGCGATGGATCTCTTTTCGCAGGCCGAGCATGATGAGAATGCTCAAGCGGTGTTGCTGTCATGGGATGAAAGTTTTATAAAACAGGTTTATGCAAGTATTCTAAAGTTGCTGCCCAGTATGGAGCGAAAGGAGATCATCGAAAAGTCTTTTTTTAATCGTGGAGCATTGATAAAAGTTAAAGATAGCGACGAGGCTGTCGCTTTATGTAATAAAATGGCGCCAGAACACCTTGAATTATCTGTTTCAGAACCTGAGATACTCCTCGCGCAAATTTGTCATGCTGGCGCTATATTTCTCGGAAGAAACTCGCCTGAGGCATTGGGGGATTATTGTGCGGGCCCAAATCACGTTTTACCGACTTCGGCGACCGCGAGATTTTCGTCTCCCCTTGGAGTTTATGATTTTCAAAAGCGTAGTTCGGTGATTTCTTGTACGTCGGCGGGAGCCAATTTTCTTGGACGTATTGCGTCAACACTTGCGCGGAGTGAGTCGCTAGAGGCGCATGCTCGCTCTGCAGAGTATCGAATTGACGATAAGTATTTCTGAAAATTAATGGTGAGCTGATGGGAGGAGGAAAAAACAATTATTGGAGTGACTTCGTTAATGATTTAAGTCCATACAAGCCCGGTGAACAACCGAGCGATGAAAATATAATAAAACTAAACACTAATGAGAGTCCTTTTGGACCCTCGCCTCGTGTCCTTCATGCAGTTAATGCAGCACTAAACGATGATTTGAGGCTTTACCCTTCGCCTAACGGTGATTCCTTAAAGAAAGAAATATCAAAGTATTACGGGTTGTCTGAGAGAAAAGTATTTTTGGGAAATGGGTCTGATGAGGTGCTTGCCCATGCGTTTAATTGCTTTTTTCGTAAAGATAGACCAATACTTTTTCCTGAAATAACATACAGTTTTTATTCTGTTTTTAGCAAGCTATATGGTATAGAAAATAAAAAAATTCCGTTGACTGATGATTTAAAGATTAATCTCAAAAAATACGCTATCCCAAATGGAGGGATCATTTTTGCTAACCCAAATGCTCCAACTGGAACGCTGCTGAGCTTAGATAATATCCGTTCTCTTTTGGAATTCAATACCGAATCTGTGGTTATTATTGACGAGGCGTATATTGATTTTGGCGGGGTCAGCGCAATACCCTTGCTAGAGGATTACCCAAATATTCTTATCGTACACACATTGTCAAAGTCACGGTCCCTCGCGGGATTACGAATTGGTTATGCTCTGGGTTCTGATGCTCTAATTAATGGGTTATATAGAGTAAAAAATAGTTTTAATTCATATCCAACTAGTCACTTGCAAATTACAGCAGCAATTGCCTCTTTTAAAGATGAAGATTATTTTCAGAGTAGTTGTAAAAAAATAATAAATGGACGAGATAGCTTATCAAAAGGGCTCCAGGCACTGGGCTTTGCTGTGATTCCATCTTTTGGAAATTTTCTTTTAGTGGCTCATGCTGAGCACGAAGCTGTAACTATTTTGAAACGGCTTCGTCAATATGGGATTCTAGTTAGACATTTTGATCAGAAACCAATTTCAAATTATCTACGAATATCTGTTGGCAGTGACGCACAAAATAAAGTGCTTCTTGAGGCTTTGAAAGAGATATGTGGTATTCATGCAATTTGAAAAATTTTTCGAATTTAATTTATTGCGCTGATGCTTGGCCTTGTTCCCGCTATTGCTACGACTTCAAAGGCAGCACCTCTTCGCCAAACCGAGAGCGTAATCGGGTTACCGGGTTGGACCTTTGAAATTTGAGTCATGCTTGTTTGTGGATCCAATACGCTGACGCCGTTGATTTCAGTAACGATATCGCCGGGAAAAAGATTCAAATTATCCGATGGACCGTTCGCTGCGATTGCTCGGATCAATAACCCATGTCGAAGTGGAATTTTTAACTGCCTTGCTAGTCTGGCGGTTACAGGAATTGCATCTAACCCCAACCACCCGCGAATAACAAAACCGTGCTTAAGTATTTCATTAAGCACATGCATTACCGTTGAGGATGGTATCGCAAAACTAATAGAACCACTATTGCCGATGCTTGCGGTATTTATCCCGAGTAAGTTTCCATGAAGGTCAACCAATGCACCGCCTGAGTTCCCTATGTTTATTCCGGCGTCTGTTTGCAAGAAATTTTCAAAAGTATTTAGACCCAGTCCTGCCCGACCGGTGGCGCTAATAATTCCTTGGGTGACCGTTTGTCCTATGCCATGAGGGTTACCAATTGCCAATACTATGTCTCCAACTGCAGCCGATTCCGATGTTCCTATTGAAATTGGTTGAAGATTATCGAGATTGATTTTCAGTACCGCCAAATCTGTATCTGGATCGCTTCCTACTAACGTAACAGGAGCAGTCCTGCCATCGTAAAGCATAGTAAGAATTTTTTCCGCATTAGCGATGACATGGTGATTTGTCAAAATTATTCCATCGGCCCTCATTATAACTCCGGACCCCAAAGAGGTTTGTGGCACTTTCACTTGAGTGACAAGGCGGCCGAAGAGAGGATGCTTCGAGAGTGGATGATCAATGCGACCTAATCCTACTTTGCGAGTATAGATGTTCACCACCGATGGTGCTGCTCGGCTCACAGCATGCGAGTAACCGGTATAGCCACTAACAATTGAGTTGCTTTCGTCAGCGCCGTGTGTTTGATTACCGGCCTTGGCTGCAATCTTGTTATGAAAAGACGGAACAACAATAACTGTAATCAAAGCAATGGCTAGACCGAGCATTGCAGAGCTTGCAATTTTTTTAATAATAGAGTTGTTCATATGCTTATCCCTTGTTAGTTTAGGACACTTACGCGGTTATGTCACATTTAGAAAAGAAACAGGGTGCAAGCAGGTGCGGCTCACTCAATTGAGGTACGTTACTTGTTACACTCGCTTGCGCTGACTTTTTGAGGAATACCATGGTTAAGCCGAAGAAGCGGATTTGGATCCAGAACCATGTGAAAGATCTGCACGTAAAGAAAAGTACACGTGATGGCTATAGATCCAGAGCTAGCTACAAACTTCTGCAGATTGACGGGAAGGACAAAATTTTGGAAGTCGGGATGATAGTAGTGGATCTTGGAGCCGCACCAGGAGGTTGGGCTCAAGTTGCCTCGAAATCTGTCGGCAAAAGCGGAGTAGTTGTGGCAATCGATCTGTTGCCGATCGAGGCAATTGTTGGTGTGAATATTTTGCAAGGCGATCTTGACGACAACACTGTGTTTTCTCGGCTTCAAAATATGGTGGGCTTTAAGAGAGCTGACGTTATAATGTCAGATATGGCGCCCAATTTGACTGGAATTAGTGATATTGATGGTCCGAAAATAATACATCTTGCTAACTTGGCGTTGGAATTGTCGGAACAAATTTTAAAAAATGGTGGGAGTTTGGTCGTGAAACTATTCCATTCCGAAGAAGTTAATGGGTTTGTGCGAAAGCTTAGAAGAGTGTTTAATACTCTTAAAATCAGAAAGCCCACGGCATCGCGTTCAAGTTCATCGGAATTCTACGTTGTGGCCAAAGGATATAGAGGTTGCTAAAGGTGTCGTTATGAATGATCTGGCTAAAAACCTGGTAGTTTGGCTTGTCCTTGCCGCAGTGCTGCTGTCGGTCTTTAACAGTTTTTCTCCACCGCCAACGGACAATAGTCTCGGATATTCTGATTTCGTAGTTGACGTGCAAAACGAAAGAGTAGCCTCTGTGATAATTGAAGGACTCGTCATAGAGGGAGAGCGGAGGGATGGAACAAAATTCCGAACGGTGCTTCCCACAATCGGGGATCAAGGGTTGATGGATGACTTGTTGAATCACAACGTAAAAATTATTGCGCGGGAGCCAGAAGCGCCGAGTTTAATTTCACAGTTGTTAGTAGCCGCATTTCCCATTCTTCTTATACTAGGAATATTCATGTTTTTTATGCGCCAGATGCAGGGCGGCGGCGGCGGTAAAGGCGGGCCTATGAGCTTTGGAAAGAGTAAGGCAAAGCTCCTCACAGGGGATCAGATAAACACCACGTTTACCGACGTGGCTGGTGTTGATGAAGCTAAGGAGGATGTTAGTGAACTCGTGGAATTCTTGAGCGACCCCTCTAAGTTCCAGCGCCTAGGCGGACGAATTCCGAAGGGTGTTCTCATGGTAGGCCCTCCCGGCACTGGTAAAACTTTGCTTGCTAAGGCGATTGCTGGCGAAGCGCAGGTGCCATTTTTCTCGATCTCGGGGTCAGATTTCGTAGAAATGTTTGTCGGAGTCGGAGCGTCACGAGTCCGAGACATGTTTGAGCAGGCGAAGAGACAGGCACCTTGCATAATTTTTATTGACGAAATAGATGCTGTTGGCCGTCACCGCGGGGGCGGCTATGGGGGAGGTAATGACGAGCGAGAACAGACCCTTAACCAGTTACTTGTTGAAATGGATGGATTTGAGGGAACGGAGGGGGTAATTGTTATTGCTGCGACAAACCGACCAGATGTTTTGGACAAAGCCTTGTTGCGACCGGGTCGATTCGACCGCCAAGTTTATGTCGGATTGCCAGATATTCGAGGTCGCGAACAAATTCTGCGTGTACATTCAAGGAAAGTTCCTTTGGAGGAATCTGTGGAATTAAACGTGTTAGCGAGGGGTACTCCTGGCTTTTCTGGGGCAGATTTGGCGAACCTTGTAAATGAGGCTGCTCTGTTTGCCGCCCGAGGCGACAGACGCATGGTAGCGATGGCAGAATTTGAAAAAGCAAGAGATAAAATAATGATGGGTGCAGAGCGTCGCTCAATGGTCATGTCAGATAAAGAAAAGATTAATACAGCTTATCATGAGGCGGGACATGCCATTATTGGTCGCCTCGTCCCAGAACATGACCCTGTGCACAAAGTAACTATCATCCCTCGCGGGAGAGCTTTAGGAGTGACACAGTACTTACCCGAGGAAGATCGTTACAGCATGAGTAAAAGGCAAATCTTTGGGCAGCTCTGTAGTCTTTTTGGTGGACGAATTGCTGAGGAGCTTGTTGGCGGTTTTGAGGGAGTGACCACTGGAGCTCAAAATGATATCGAGCGGGCAACACAGATGGCGCGAAACATGGTAACAAAGTGGGGTTTGACGGAAAGGATGGGCCCAGTTTTGTATGGTGAAGACGAATCGCAAGCTCCTGGTGGTGGAAATACGCACTACTCACAAGATACCTCTAGGGAAATAGATGAAGAAGTGCGCCTCATATTGGACAGTGCTTACGTGCGATCAAAGGCGCTCCTAGAAGAATATAAAGATGTGCTTGAGTCCATGAAGGATGCGCTAATCGAGTATGAGACAATTGACGCAGAGCAAGTGGATGACTTAATGAAGCGGATTCCTGTGCGTCCACCGAGACATTGGGATGATGACGATAAAGGCGGTATTCAAGGCAGTCAGGTCGACACCGGTGGAGATGGCTCTGATGCTCTTGGCACTGCGGTAGAGGGAGCGTAACATTTATTTTTTTTAGACTTTCCCGTATCAGCCCTTTGAAATTGAACATGAACTTAGATAAGGAGAGCGGTGCGCGAAAGCGGGCATGTCAATTTGTGTAAAGCTCGAATAATGGGAGTCATAAACGTCACTCCCGATTCATTTTCTGACGGCGGTCAATTTATTAAAAACGGCCGCATCAATACTGATAGTATCCTACGAACTGTAGACTCAATGTTGGTGGCCGGAGCAGATATAATTGATGTTGGGGGAGAATCGACTCGTCCTGGCGCTGATCCGGTTGGAGTAGATCATGAGTTTTCCCGAGTCGTGCCTGTCTTAGAATTACTTAAAACTCACTTTGATACTCTGTTATCAGTAGATACTAGTTCCGCTAAGCTAATTAGAGAGGCAGCATCCGTTGGAGCGAATTTTATCAACGACGTAAGAGCGCTGAGGCGACCAGGTGCTTTAGAGGCAGCTGTAGAGTCCAAATTGCCAGTTTGTTTGACCCACATGCAAAATCAGCCTAAGAACATGCAAATTGAACCCTTTTATTTAAATGTTGTCTCTGATGTGCTTACTTTTTTATTGGAAAGGAAAGACGCTTGTTTAGCTGCTGGAATGGCCCCGGATAAAATCTTCATAGATCCCGGGTTTGGATTTGGAAAGACGCTAGAACATAACGTTATGCTTTTTCGCGCCATTGATCGGTTTGTTGACACTGGTTTTCCGGTTATAGTGGGTGTTTCGAGAAAGCGAATGATTGGCGAGCTACTTAATGATCCATCAGAGTGTAGATTAATAGGTAGTATAACTTTGGCAGTCTTAGCGGCACAGCGTGGAGTATCGATTTTGAGGGTGCACGATGTGGATGAGACAGTCAGGGCGATTAAAATTCTTAGTCAAATCGACTTTTAGGCTTGGCAATGAAGAGAAACTTTTTTGGGACCGATGGTATCCGTGGTCGAGTAGGAAAGTTTCCTATTACCGCAGACTTTGTCCTTAAGTTAGGTTGGGCCGTAGGACGGTTATTAAATCGATCAAGCAGTTCGAAAAAACGGGTTCTTATTGGTAAAGATACTAGGGTCTCTGGGTACATGTTTGAATCGGCATTGGAGGCTGGGCTTATTTCGGCAGGTGTTGAGGTGGGTATGCTCGGCCCGATGCCTACCCCAGCTATTGCTTATTTAACCAGAGCATTGCGAGCCTCTGCTGGTATTGTAATTAGTGCGTCTCATAATCCTTACTACGATAATGGCATAAAATTTTTTGGCGCAGACGGATACAAGTTTTCAGAGGAGGTTGAGGTAGAGGTAGAGCGCATTCTTGAATTAGATCAAAAGACTATGGATTCTGATAGTCTTGGTAAGGCGTATCGAATCACAGACGCAGATGGTAGATATGTAGAATTTTGTAAAAGTACATTGCCTCTTGGACACAACTTAAGTGGCCTTAGAATTGTAGTCGACTGCGCGCATGGAGCCACTTATAGCGTAGCACCGAAGGTATTTAAGGAGCTTGGCGCTGATGTAATCCAAATGGGGACGTCTCCTGATGGTTTTAATATTAATAGTGGATGTGGGTCTACTGATATTGGCGCACTACAAAATGAAGTGATAACAGCGAGAGCAGACTTAGGAGTTGCGCTTGACGGCGACGGTGACAGGGTGCTCATGGTTGATCATAAAGGGGTAGTGGTAGATGGTGACGAACTTCTCTACGTTATCGCGTCTCATCGAGCATCTAAATCTGTTGGGTGCAGCGGCGTAGTAGGCACGTTAATGACTAACATGGGGGTGGAAATTGCGCTTCGCAATAAGAGAATTCCTTTTGAAAGAGCCAAAGTTGGAGATAGATATGTTGTTCAAAAACTAATTAAAAATAATTGGGAACTAGGCGGTGAGTCATCGGGGCACATCTTGTGTAGGGACATAAATACAAGTGGGGATGGCATTGTCGGGGCATTGCAGGTAATCAGAGCGCTTTCTGAAACAGGAGTGTCTTTATCCGAAGCAACAAGCAGTGTATCGAAGTTACCGCAGAGGGTGATTAATGTCGCAGCGAAAAAAGACGTCGATTTGGAATCTAATCCATATGTGATTCAAGTATTGAAACATGCCGAAAAGGAGTTAAACGGATTTGGTCGAGTTCTTCTTCGACCCTCGGGAACGGAGCCATTTATTCGCGTGATGGTTGAGGGAGAAGGTAATGAACTTGTGGACAAATTGGTTCATGAGATTGCTGAAGTTGTGCGTCGTCAGGTAATGTGAGTTTATTTATCCAATACGCTAGTGTGTTGTTTCTTATTCCGGCCTAGGTTTGCGTGCGGTCCCTCGAGAGAATGTGTTTTTGCTTAAGTAGGCTTCAATAACTCACTAAGGAGTCAACAAAATTGTTAATTGTAGGAAATTGGAAGATGAATGGGTCAATAGCCATGGCTTCTGATTTTTTGGCTAGGTTCACTGGTCATTGGCGTGGTTCTGAAGGAGTAGATATTGGATTGTGTCCACCTTCAGTTTACATTTCGCAATTTGAACAGACATTACGAGGAAGCGCTATTAAGGTGGGTGGGCAAAATATCGCAACTGAATTAGAGGGGCCATTCACTGGCGAGGTAAGTAGTCGGATGCTAAAGGACTTGGGTTGTCAGATGGTGCTAATAGGACATTCAGAGCGCCGAGTAAATTTTCGAGAGAATAATGATATAATTGCTGAAAAGTATCGTCGTGCATGCGCTGCAGACCTTACGCCAATTCTTTGCGTTGGTGAAACCTCAGACCATCGTAATGCTGGATCAACCCTCGACGTGATATCTGAGCAGATTTATGCAGTCAAGAATTTAGTAGGCGAACATGCCTTGTGTGCTGGCGTGATCGCTTATGAGCCAGTCTGGGCAATCGGTTCGGGTGTGGCCGCATCGCCAAAACATGCTCAAGAGGTGCACTTATCGATTAGAGATTTATTAGGACCAAGGGGAAAGCACACACAAATTATTTACGGCGGGAGTTTAAACAGGGATAATGCTAAAGCGTTGTTTACAGAGCGAGATATTGATGGAGGTTTGGTTGGCGGTGCTTCATTGCATGCGGAGCACTTCTTGGAAATAATTAGGCAGGCAGAAATCGCATGATAAACAGTTACATATTAGTGTTTCATTTTGTAGTTGCAGTAGCTTTGATTGGACTCATTTTACTGCAGCAGGGCAAAGGGGCGGAGGCGGGTGCATCATTTGGCTCGGGAGCGTCTCAAACGGTATTTGGTAGCAGTGGAAGCTGGAACTTTTTTAGTAAATCAACTGCGGTTTTGGCGACAATATTTTTCGTGACTAGTATAAGTCTGGCTGTGATTGCAAAAAATCGTTCAATCGTTGATGAATCTTTTATGCCTGAATCCCAAGCTTTACAGGAAATTGAGAAAGATGTGTCTGATGGTCCGAAAACTCAAGACGAACAGATTTCGACAGATGATCTTTCCGATTTGCCGCTTGAATAAAAAACGAGAAAAAGGCCCAAGTGGTGGAATTGGTAGACACGCTATCTTGAGGGGGTAGTGGCGAAAGCCGTGCCGGTTCAAGTCCGGCCTTGGGCACCATAT